>JAJUIM010000130.1 GCA_029267645.1 Microbacterium sp. | reverse complement strand
CGCCGCGCCCGGCGAGATGGCCCCCGCGGCCGTGTAGGACCGCCGCGAACCGCGCGCTACGCGGCGGCGCCGAGCGACGAGCGGCGCCGCCTCTTCGCGTTGCCTGTTGACAAGCGTGGGAGCGCTCCCATACCGTGGTGCCTGCCTGTGGGAGCGCTCCCACATTTTCACAGCACCACGAAGGAGTGGATCACGTGTCACCCCGCACCACCCGCCTCGCGCTGAGCAGCACCGCGCTGCTCGCAGCGGGCGCCCTGACCCTCGCCGGATGCTCCGGCTCCGAATCCGACCCCGCGTCCGGCGGTGAGACGACCGAGCTCACGATCTCGACGTTCAACGACTTCGGATACACCGACGAGCTGCTGCAGCAGTACACCGACGAGACCGGCATCACGATCGTGCAGAACAAGGCCGCGACCTCGAACGACGCCCGCGCCAACTTCTTCCAGAAGCTCGGCAACACGGGCCTCGCCGACATCGAGGCGGTCGAGATCGACTGGGCCCCCGAGATGATGGAGTACGCCGACCTGCTCGCGCCCGTCCCGAGCGAGCTCGACGACCGCTGGGTCGACTGGAAGAACGCGCCCGTCACGAACGCCGACGGCCAGCTCGTGGGCTACGGCACCGACATCGGCCCGCAGGCCGTGTGCTACCGAGCCGACCTCTTCGAGGAGGCGGGCCTCCCGACGGATCCCGAGGAGGTCGCGGGCCTCTTCACGACGTGGGACGACTTCTTCGACACGGCCGACGAGTACGTCGAGGCGACGGGGCAGCCCTTCATCGACTCGGTCAACTCGGTCACGCAGGGCCTCATGAACCAGCAGGACTCGATCTACGAGGACGACGACAACACCGTCATCGCGACCGAGAACCCCGCCGTCCGCGAGGTGTTCGACACGGTCGTCGAGCGCGCGATCCCGGTCGCGAAGTACGCGGCGCAGTGGTCGGACGACTGGTTCGCCTCGCTCGCGAACGGCGAGTACCCCGTCATGCTCTGCCCGCCGTGGCTGCGTGGCAACATCGAGGGCGAGGGCCCCGACGTCACGGGCTGGAACATCGCCAACGTGTTCCCGGGCGGCGGCTCGAACTGGGGCGGCTCATACTTGGTGATCCCCGCGAATGGCGAGAACGTCGAGGCCGCGCAGGACTTCGCCGAGTGGCTGACGTCGCCCGAGGTGCAGCTGCAGGCGTTCGAGAACGCGGGCACGTTCCCGAGCCAGGTCGACACGTATGAGGACGAGGCGCTCACGAGCGCGACCGACGAGTTCTTCAGCGACGCCCCCGTCGGGCAGATCGGCGCCGACCGCGCCGAGGCCGTGGAGGTCGAGCCGCACAAGGGGCCGCTCTACTTCCAGATCCACGACGCGTTCAACAACGCGATCCAGCGTGTGTTCGACGGCACCGAGCCGGCGGACGAGGCCTGGGACACGTGGGTCTCCGAGGTCGACGCGCTCTGACATGGCGACTGCAGTGAAGGGGGCGGCGCGCACCGCGCCGCCCCTCCCCGGCCCCGAGCGGCCCCGGCGAATCCGCGTGCTGAGCTTCTCCCAGCGGCTCAGCAGGTGGGACGTCAAGGTGTCGCCCTACCTCTACATCTCGCCCTTCTTCCTGATCTTCGCGATCGTCGGCGCCTTCCCGCTCGTCTACACGGCCGTCATCTCGTTCATGGACTGGGACCAGATCCGCCAGTCGGGCGAGTTCATCGGCGTCGATCAGTACGCGTGGATTCTCACGCAGCCCGCGTTCTGGGTCGCGCTGCGCAACACGTTCAGCATCTTCCTGCTCTCGAGCATCCCGCAGCTGATCCTCGCACTGTTCCTCGCCGCCGTGCTCGACCGCAACCTGCGCGCGAAGACGTTCTGGCGCATGGGCGTGCTGCTGCCGTATGTCGTGGCGCCCGTCGCCGTGGGGCTCATCTTCAACGCGCTCTTTGCCGACAACTCCGGCCAGGTCAACGCGTGGCTCGGCATGATCGGCATCGGACCGATCCCGTGGCACGTCGAGCCGTTCTGGAGCCACGTGGCGATCGCGACGATGGTCAACTACCGCTGGATCGGCTACAACTCGCTCATCCTGCTCGCCGCGATGCAGGCGATCCCGCGCGACTACTACGAGGCCGCGACGGTCGACGGCGCCGGCGCGTTCCGGCAGTTCTGGTCGATCACGCTGCCCTCGCTCAAGCCCACCCTCATCTTCGTCATCATCACGTCGACGATCGGCGGGCTGCAGATCTTCGAGGAGCCCCGCATGTTCGACCAGTTCGGAGAGGGCGGATCCGCGAACCAGTGGCTCACGATCACGCTGTACCTCTACAACCTCGGCTGGGGCGACTGGAACTTCGGCCGCGCGGCGGCGATGGCGTGGCTGCTTTTCCTCATCATCCTCGTGATCGGACTCGTCAACCTCTTCGTCACGCAGTCGCTCGTCGGCGACGACGGCGGACGCGGGCCGAAGCTCACCCGCGCGCAGCGTCGCGCCCTGCGTCGCGAGGCCCGCGCGCGCCGTGCCGGCCGGAAGGAGCTGCGCCGATGACCGATCTCCTGAAGCCCGACCAGGCGGGCGGCGAGGCCACCGTCGCGATCGTGACGCCGAAGGACCGTCACGGGCGCACGCGGCGGATCCGCGGGATCCGGCCGCCGTGGTGGATCTACGGGATCCTCGTGGCCGTCGTGCTCGGCAGCCTCTTCCCGCTGTACTTCTCGTTCCTCATCGGATCGGGAGACTCGTCGACCCTGCGCGATCCGAACCGGTCGTGGATCCCGCTCGGCAACTTCTTCGAGAACGCCGCGACGGTCGTGAACGACCCGAACGTCAACTTCTGGCGGGCGCTCTGGAACAGCGTGTGGACGTCGACCGTCATCGCGGTCGCCGTCGTGATCTTCTCGACCCTCGCGGGCTGGGCGTTCTCGAAGCTGCGCTTCCCCGGCAGCAAGCCGCTGCTCGCGTTCGTCGTCGCGACGATGGCCGTGCCGCAGCAGCTCGGCGTCGTGCCGCTGTACGTCATGTTCGCGGAGTTCGGGTGGACGGGGAAGGCAGGCGCGATCGTCGTGCCGATGCTCGCGAGCGCGTTCGGGGTGTTCTGGATGACGCAGTACCTGCGCCAGGCCGTGCCCGACGAGCTCATCGAGGCGGCGCGCATGGACGGCGCGTCCATGATCCGCACGTTCTGGACCGTCGGCATGACCGCCGCGCGCCCCGCGGCCGCGATGCTGTTCCTGTTCACGTTCGTGCAGGCCTGGAACAACTTCTTCTGGCCGTTCATCGTGCTCGACCGGCAGGATCCGACGCTTCCCGTGTCGCTCTCGCTGCTCCAGTCGAACCACTTCGTCGACTATTCGCTCGTTCTCGCCGGCGTCGTCCTCGCGACCCTGCCGCTGCTCGCGCTGTTCGTCTTCGCGGGCAAGCAGCTGGTCAGCGGCATCATGGCCGGCGCCGTGAAGGGATGACCATGCCGCCCCGTTTCGCCCCCGACTTCCTCTTCGGAGCCGCGACCGCCGCCTATCAGGTGGAGGGCGCAGCCTTCGAGGACGGCCGCACCGCCAGCATCTGGGACGCGTTCGCGCGGATCCCCGGCGCCGTGATCGACGCCGACAACGGCGACGTCGCGGTGGACCAGTACCACCGATACCGCGACGACGTCGCGCTCATGCGCGAGCTGGGGATCCAGGCCTACCGCTTCTCGTCGTCGTGGTCGCGCGTGCGGCCCGACGGCGGGGCGCCGAACCCGAAGGGGATCGACTACTACGAGCGGCTCGTCGACGCGCTGCTCGAGGCGGGCATCGCGCCGTGGCTCACGCTGTACCACTGGGACATGCCGCAGGCGCTCGAGGAGCTCGGCGGGTGGACGAGCAGGGACACCGTGGATCGCTTCGTCGAGTACGCGGCGACGATGCACGACGCCCTCGGCGACCGCGTCGAGACGTGGACGACGCTCAACGAGCCGTGGTGCTCGTCGTTCCTGTCGTACACGGCGGGCGCGCACGCACCCGGGCGCCAGAGCGTCGAGGACGGGCTGCTCGCCTCGCACCACCTGCTGCTCGCGCACGGTACCGCGGCCCGCGAGCTGCGCGGGCGCGGGGCGCAGCGCATCGGGATCACGCTCAACCTCACGAACGCGATCCCCGTGGATCCCGCAGACGACGGCGACGCCGACGCCGCGCGCCGCATCGACGGCCAGTTCAACCGCTGGTTCCTCGATCCGCTGCTGCGCGGATCCCACCCGCGCGATGTCGTCGACGACATCCGCGCGGTGGATCCGTCGGCGGTGGACGCGTTCGAGGCCGCCGTCGAGCCGGGCGACCTCGCGACGATCTCGTCGCCGATCGACTTCCTCGGCGTGAACTACTACCACGGCGAGTACGTGTCGGCGACGCCCGACGCCGTGCCCGTGCGCGGGGGAGAGGCCCCGACCGAACGGCCGACGCGGTCGCCGTATCCGTCGCACGAGGGGATCCATTGGCGCGAGCGCGGGCTGCCGCGCACGGGCATGGGGTGGGAGATCGAGCCCGCGGGGCTCACGAGCCTGCTCGAGCGCGTGGCGCGCGAGTACACGGCGCTGCCGCTGTACGTCACCGAGAACGGCGCCGCGTTCGACGACGTCGTCGGTCCGGACGGCGGCATCGAGGATCGGGAGCGTGCCCAGTACCTGCGCGATCACCTCGCCGCCGTCGCCGCGGCGATCGAGGCGGGTGTCGACGTGCGCGGCTACTTCTACTGGTCGCTCGTCGACAACTTCGAGTGGGCGTGGGGGTACGCGAAGCGATTCGGCATCGTGCACGTCGACTACGAGACGCAGCGGCGCACGCCGAAGCGCTCGGCGCGCGAGTACCAGCGGATCATCGCCGATCGCGCCGTCGCATAGAGTTGGGCGACGGAACGGCGCGCGATGGAGGGGACGCGATGGGCACAGCGACGATCGAGCAGGTCGCCCGGGCCGCCGGCGTCTCGCGTTCGACCGTCTCGCGCGTGCTCAGCGGCGGCGACAGGGTCAGCCCCGCGGCGCTCGACGCGGTCGAGCGCGCGATCCGCGAGCTCGGGTACGTGCCCAACCGCGCCGCCCGATCGCTCGCCTCGCGGCACACGAACGCGATCGGCCTCGTCGTGCCGGAGGACACGACGCGCTTCTTCGGGGATCCGTTCTTCGCGGCGATCGTGTCGGGCATCAACGAGCGGCTGAGCGCGACCGACCACCTGCTCACGCTGTTCATCGCCTCGGACGATCCCGGTTCGAAGACGGCCGCATACGTCTCGCGCGGCAACGTCGACGGCGCGATCGTCGTGTCGCACCACACGAGCGACACCTATGTCGACCGCATCGCGCGGGCCGTGCCCGTCGTGTACGGCGGCCGGCCCGCGATCGAGCGCGGCGACGACTTCTACGTCGACGTCGACAACGTCGCGGGCGGGCGCGACGCGACGCGGTTCCTCATCGAGCGGGGCGCGCGGCGCATCGGCACGATCGCGGGTCCGCTCGACATGCCCGCGGGCCAGGACCGGCTGCAGGGGTACCGGGAAGCGCTCGCCGCGGCAGGCATGGCGGAGGGGCCCGTCGCCGACGGCGGCTTCACCTCGGCCGGCGGCGCCGAGGCGGCGAGGCGCCTGCTCGCCTCCGGCGAGCGGTTCGACGCGCTGTTCGTCGCGAGCGACCTCATGGCGCGCGCGGCCGTCAGCGTCCTGCAGCACGCCGGGAAGCGCGTGCCCGAGGACGTCGCGGTCATCGGATTCGACGATTCGCCCATCGCGACGGGCCTCGAGCCGCGCCTCACGACCGTGCGGCAGCCGAGCCGCGACCAGGGCGTCGCGATGGCGGACGTGCTGCTGCGGATCCTCGCGGG
>JAJUIM010000240.1 GCA_029267645.1 Microbacterium sp. | reverse complement strand
CTCGCGACGACCGACATCGACCTCGAGCGCGACGCCGAGTACTACGACGTCAGCTTCCTGACGGACGAGGTGCTCGCGCGCTCGCAGGAGATGGCGCCCATCGACGACGTCGTGGTCGGCGACGTCGAGATCGACCCCGAGCACACGTGGATCACGAACGTCGAGGTCAGCTACACGCTCGACGGCGAGGAGACGAACACCGTCATCCAGGTGAACGAGTCGTACGGCGGCGAGTACCCCTGGGCCATCCGCGGCACGATGCGCGTGATGCGGTTCAGCGACGCGCTGTTCGACGACCTCGACCCGCAGCTCGCGGGGCAGGACGCGCCGCTCGACACGTCGATCCTGCTCTTCCCCGGCCGCTACGACTTCACGCTGCCCGGGGCGCCCCAGCTGTCGCTCACCGAGATGGCGGGCATCGAGCCGATCACGGACGAGGCGTCGACCGACGGCGACGCCGTCATCACGGCTCCGCTGCCGTCCGAGTCGTACGCCGAGCTCGCCGTCTCCGAGCGCGGCCGGACGATGTTCGAGGACGCGCTCACGGCCGCGATCGAGGAGTGCGCGGCGTCGACCGCGGCCGACTCCGGCTGCTCCGACCCCGACTACTCGTCGCGCCCGCCCGCGGAGCTCGTCGACGGCACGGTCGTCCGGCGCATCGCCGAGCGCGAGGAGCCGATCGGACCCCGCTTCGACATCGAGGATCCGTCGCTCATGACGGCCTACACGTCGATCAAGCTCGAGTACGACGCGACGTGCGCCGACGGATCCGCCTGCACGGGATGGGAGTTCCTCGCGACGCCCGTGATCGAGTTCGCGGACGGCGAGGCCGTCGCCACATCCTGGGAGCGGTGAGTCAGCGCACGCGCCGCACGAGCGCGAGGAACATCGCGTCGGTACGCTGACGGTGCGGCCAGAGCTGCGCGACGGGAAGCCCGTCGGTGCGCTCACCGAGCTCGGGATCGTCGAGCGACACGGCGCGCAGGGCCTCTGACGCGTCGAGCAGCTCGATCTCGTCGCCGCGCCGCTCGAGGATCTCTCGCACGACGCCCGTGGTCTCGGACAGGTGGGGCGAGCACGTCACGTACGCCGCGACGCCGCCCGGCGCGAGGGCGTCGATCGCGCCCGACAGCAGCTCGGTCTGCAGCTCGACGAGCTCGGGCACGTCTGAGGGCGTCTTGCGCCAGCGGGCCTCGGGCCGGCGGCGCAGCGCGCCGAGCCCCGTGCACGGCGCGTCGACGAGGATCCTGTCGAACACACCGGGGCGCGAGGCCGCGAGGTCGCGGCCGTCGAGCTCGTGCACCTCGACCGGCTCGCGCAGGGCCTCGAGCGCGCGCCGCACGAGGCCCGCCCTGGCGGGCACGACCTCGTTCGCCTCGAGCAGTGCCCCGCCGCGCTGCGCCTCGGCCGCGAGCAGGGCGGTCTTGCCGCCGGGGCCCGCGCAGAGATCGAGCCACCGCTCCCCCGCGCGCACGGGGCGCAGGCGCGACAGCGCGAGCGCCACGAGCTGGGATCCCTCGTCCTGCACGCGGCGGGCGCCGCCCGATTCGCGCACGGTCGCCTCGGGGTCGCCCGAGGGCGCGCGGAAGCCGACGGGCGACAGGCGCGTGCGCGGCTCGAGCGGATCGGCGAGGCCGGGAAGCGCCGCCATCGTGACGGCCGGCGACGCGTTGTCGGCCTCGAGCAGCGCGTCGAGCTCGCCCGCCCGGCCGGCGGCCGCGAGCGAGCGGCGGAGCGCCCGCACGATCCACACGGGGTGGGACGCGCGGCGCGAGATCGCCTCGTCGTCGCTGCGGGCCGTCTGCGCGATCCGCTCGTGCCACGCGTCGATGTCGTCGGCCGCGATGCGCCGCAGGACGGCGTTCGCGAAGCCCGCCGCGCCGCGCCCGCTCGCACGCCGGGCGAGCTCGACCGACTCGTTCACGGCCGCGTGGGCCGCGACGCGCATGCCGAGCAGCTGGTGTGCGCCGAGGCGCAGCGCGTCGAGCACGCCCCCGTCGATCGATCCCGCGGCCCGTCCCGACGCGACCTCGATGATCGCGTCGTAGGTGCCGCGGCGGCGCAGCGCGCCGTACGTGAGCTCGGTCGCGAACGCAGCGTCCTCCCACGAGAGTCCCGCGCGCTCGATCTCGCGCGGCAGCAGCAGGTTGGCGTACGCGTCGTCGACCTCGACGGCGCGAAGCACGGCCGCCGCGACCTGTCGCGCCAGCTGCACGGTCGCTCGGCTCGGCTCCTGGCGCCGTCCCCGGGGCGCGCTCACGATCCCAGCACCGCCTCGCCGCGCACGCCGCGCAGCCAGTCGGCGGCGTTCATCGGCGGCTTCCCGACGGGCTGCACGCGCTCGAGCACGATCGGGTCGGTCGCGGTGCCGACGAGCACGTCGCGCCCCTCGGCGACCACCCGGCCCGGCGCGATCGCCGCCTGGCCCTGTGCCGCCCGCGCGCGATGGATCTTGAAGCGCGCGCCCTCGAGCGTCGTGTGCGCGCCCGGCTCGGGCGTCACGCCCCGGTAGCGCGCGAGGATCTCGGCCGCGGGCCGCTGCCAGTCGAGGCGCGCGTCGTCGATCGTGAGCTTGTGGGCGTAGGTCGGCTCGCCCTCCTGAGGGCGCGCCTCGGCTCGTCCCTCCGCGATCGAGGCCACGTCGTCGACGAGCTGCTGCGCGCCCGAGATGGCCAGCCGCCCGAGCACCTCCCCCGCCGTGTCGTCGGAGCCCAGCTCGACCTCGCGCTCGGAGAGCACATCGCCCGCGTCGAGCTCGCGCACGAGGCGGAACACCGACGAGCCCGTCGTACGGTCGCCCGCGATGAGCGCGTGCTGCACGGGCGCGGCGCCCCGCCAGCGCGGCAGCAGCGAGAAGTGCAGGTTGATCCACCCGTGCGCGGGCGTCGCGAGCAGCGGCTCGCGCAGCAGGCCGCCGTACGCGACGACGACGCCGAGGTCGGGCTTGAGCGCGGCGATGCGCGCCGTCTCGTCGTCGCCCAGGCGGTTCGCCTTGATCGTCGGCAGGCCGAGTTCGTCCGCGGCCTGCGCGACGGGCGAGGGCGTGAGCACCCGCTTACGGCCCTGCGGCGCGTCGAGGCGCGTGACGACCCCCACGATGCTCGCGCCCGCGGCGTGCAGGGCGCGCAGCGACGGGACGGCGACGTCAGGGGTGCCCGCGAAGACGATGCGGAGGCGGGCGAGCGAGTCGGTCATGGCGTGCCTTTCGGGCGTGGGTGGGCTACAGTTCGGGGTCGGCTAGGTCGAGCCGCACCGAGAGGGCATTGGCGGGCGTCGCGCGGCGGCCCTTCGCATCGGGGCCGCGCGGCCTGCGCGAACGCGACGTCACGGCGGCCTCCACGACGGAGGCGCGCAGGCTGCGGGCGACGGCGGATCCCGCCGCGTAGTCGAAGCGCACGAGCGCGCGCGCCCGCCGGCGCCCCGACACGTCGTCGAGCGGCAGCGGCCCGAGCACGGCGTCGGCCGCGAGCGCCG
>JAJUIM010000377.1 GCA_029267645.1 Microbacterium sp. | reverse complement strand
GGGCGCACAGCGCGAGCGCGGATCCGTGACGGTCGTGTGGGGCCCGCACGGCGCGCCGGGGCGCACGACGCTGTCGCTCGGGATCGGCGCGGCGCTCGCGCTGCGCGGCGCGCGGGTCGCCCTCGTCGACGCCGACACGCACGCGCCCTCGATCGCGCAGCGCCTCGACCTGCCCGACGAGGCGCCCGGCTTCCCCGCGGCCTGCCGTCAGACCGACTACGGCGTGCTCGACGGCCCTGAGCTCACGCGGCTCAGCGCGCCCGTCGACATCGCGGGCAGCCCCATCGACGTGCTCACGGGCATCAACCGGCCCTCGCGCTGGCCCGAGCTGTCGGCGAGCCGCGTGGCGGCCGCGCTCGACGTGGCGCGCGGGTGGGCCGAGCACACCGTCGTCGACGTCGGCGCCTCGCTCGAGACCGACGAGGAGATCGCGAGCGACGTCGAGGCGCCGCGGCGGAATCAGGCCGCGCTCGCGGCCCTCGCTGCGGCCGACACGGTCGTGGCGGTCGCGTCGGCGGATCCCGTCGGCCTCGCGCGCTTCGTGCGCGGGCTCGCGCGCCTCGAGGAGATCGCGCCGCGCACGCCGCGCGTGCTCGTCGTGAACCGGCTGCGCGCCGGCACATTCGGCGTCGACGCCGAGCGCCAGGTGCGCGCCGCCCTGGGCCAGTACGTCGGGGGAGAGGCGGCGTGGTTCCTGCCCGACGATCCGCGCGGCGCCGACCACGCGCTGCTGCGGGCCGTGCCTGTGCTGCCACGCCGCCGCGCGCCGCTCGCGCACGCGGTCGGGCGACTCGCGGCTACGCTGTGAGACGTGTCGACACTCAGCGATCTCCTCAACGCACAGAACCTCCTGAGCGAGAAAGACATCGAGTGGATCCATCGCGTGCACGGCGACGGACAGCTCCTCGCCGATCTCGCGTCGGCGGACATCGTGATCTGGGGGCAGACGGCAGACGAGAGCTTCCAGGCCGTCGGGCACATCCGCCCGAGCGGCGCCGCGACGCTCTTCTACCGCGACATCGTCGGCGAGAAGGTGCGCCCGCAGTGGCAGAGCCAGGTGCGCGAGGCGTTCCGCACGGGCGCGATCGTCGACTCGTCGAGCCCCGAGTGGTTCGAGGAGACGCCGACCCGCGTCAAGGCCGTGCCGATCGTGCGCCGCGACGAGGGCGGGCGCACGGTCATCGGCGTCATCACGCGCCACACCAACCTCAGCGAGGTGCGCGCGCCCTCGCGCCAGCAGCTCACGTTCGACGAGTGCGCCAACGCGATCTTCGGCATGATCGCGACGGGCGACTACCCCGACATGACGGCGCCCATGGGGCCGCGCCGCGGCGCGCCGCGCGCGGCCGACGGCATGATCCGCCTCGACGTCGACGGCGTCGTGACCTTCGCGAGCCCCAACGGCCTGAGTGCGTTCAACCGCATCGGCTTCGTCGACGAGCTCGAGGGCGAGACGCTGTCCGACGTCGCGCGTCAGATCATGCCGCCCGAGCGCGACGCGTCGGCAGACGAGGCCTCGCTGCCCGTCCTGCTCACGGGGCGCACGCCCTGGCGCAGCGACATCCAGGCGCGCGGCGTCACGGTCGCGCTGCGCATCATCCCGCTGCGCGACCACGGCGAGCGCATCGGCGCCGTGGTGCTCTGCCGCGACGTGAGCGAGCTGCGCAACCAGGAGCAGGAGCTGCTCACGAAGGACGCGACGATCCGCGAGATCCACCATCGCGTGAAGAACAACCTGCAGACGGTCGCGTCGCTCCTGCGCATCCAGGCGCGCCGCACCTCGAGCGAGGAGGCGCGCGAGTCGCTGCTGCAGGCTATGCAGCGCGTCGCGGCGATCGCCGTGGTGCACGACACGCTGTCGGAGGGTCTCAGCCAGAAGGTCGACTTCGACGAGGTCTTCTCGCGCGTGCTGCGCCTCGTGGCCGAGGTCGCCGCGGCGCAGAACACGGTCGCGCATACGAGTAAGAAGGGTGAGTTCGGCACGCTCTCGAGCGAGTACGCCAACCCGCTCGCGCTCGCGCTGACCGAGGTCGTCACGAACGCCGTTGAGCACGGCCTCGCGGGGCGCGAGGGCCAGGTTGAGATCGTCGCCGATCGTTCGGACGACCTCCTCACGGTTCGCGTGCGCGACACGGGCGCGGGGCTGCCCGAGGGGCAGGTCGGACGAGGCCTCGGCACGCAGATCGTGCGCACCCTCATTCAGGGCGAGCTGAGCGGCACG
>JAJUIM010000194.1 GCA_029267645.1 Microbacterium sp. | reverse complement strand
GCGATCGACGCGTCCCGCTTCTGGGCGAGCGACGAGGGACGCGTCGTGAGCGATCTCATCGGCTGGCATTACCCGTTCCTCGCGTGGATCGCGTTCGTCGCGGCGGGGCTCGCGCTTGCCCGCTTCGGTACGGCGCCGTCGGTCGGCCTCGCGGGCATCGGGCTTGCAGCCGCGGGCGTCTCGCTCGTCGGCTTCGGCGTCGTCGCGCGCGGCGCGCACCCCGCGCTGTCTGCGGATCCGCACACGACGGGCGTCGGCGAGATGCTCGGATCCGGCGGCCTCGCGATCGCGATCGTGTGCGCGTGCGTCTTCGTGTGTGCGACGCCCGCGCGGTGGATCCTCTGGCCCGTCCGCGCGGTCGGCTCGATGCCGCTCACGGCCTACACAGCGCAGCTCGTCGCGTGGAGCGTGTGGATCTGGATGCAGCCCCAGGGCGTGAACCCGATCACGGGCTTTCAGGAGGCGCAGCCGTTCTGGCCCATGAGCCTCGCGACGCTCGTCGCCTGCAGCGCGTGGTCGCTGGCGCTGGGCCGCGGCCCGCTCGAGCGCGCGGTCGGCGCGATCGCGCTCGCCGCGGCGCCCGGGGGCGCGAGCCGCGCCCGTTAGGCTGGGTGCGTGAGCACGACTGAGCCCGAACCGACCCCGCACGGCACGAACGAGGGCGCCCTCTGGGGAGGCCGATTCGCGACCGGCCCGAGCCCGGCGCTCGAGGCGCTGAGCCGCTCGACGCACTTCGACTGGAAGCTCGCGCTCTACGACATCCGCGGATCGCACGCGCATGCGACGGCGCTCGAGCAGGCCGGCTACCTGTCGGCCGACGACGCGCGCGCTATGCACGAGGGCCTCGACCGGCTCGCCGACAAGGTGCGATCGGGAGAGCTCACGCCGCGCCCCGGTGACGAGGACGTGCACGGCGCCCTCGAGCAGATGCTGCTCGACGAAGTCGGCGCGGAGCTCGGCGGCCGCCTGCGCGCGGGCCGCAGCCGCAACGACCAGATCGCGACGTTCGTGCGCATGTACCTCATCGATCACGCCGAGGTGATCGCGCGCGAGCTGCTGCAGCTCATCGACGCACTCGTCGCGCAGGCCGAGGCGCATGCCGACGCGATCCTGCCCGGCCGCACGCACCTGCAGCACGCGCAGCCCGTGCTCCTCGCCCACCACCTGCAGGCGCACGCCTGGCCGCTCGTGCGCGACCTCGAGCGGCTGCGCGACTGGCGCGCCCGCGCGGGCGTCTCGCCATACGGCGGCGGAGCGCTCGCCGGATCCACGCTGGGCCTCGACCCCGCGCTCGTGGCGCGCGAGCTGGGCCTCGACCGCCCCGCCGAGAACTCGATGGATGCCACGGCAGCGCGCGACGTCGTGGCCGAGTTCGCGTTCATCGCGGCGCAGATCGGCATCGACCTCTCGCGCTTCTCGGAGGAGATCATCGCGTGGAACACGCGCGAGTTCGATTTCGTCACGCTCGACGACGGGTACTCGACCGGCTCGAGCATCATGCCGCAGAAGAAGAATCCCGACATCGCCGAGCTCGCGCGCGGCAAGTCGGGCCGCCTCATCGGCAACCTCACGGGCCTGCTGTCGACGCTCAAGGCGCTGCCGCTCGCGTACAACCGCGACCTGCAGGAGGACAAGGAGCCGATCTTCGACTCGGTCGAGACGCTCGAGCTCGTGCTGCCGGCCTTCACGGGCATGGTCGCGACGCTCACGTTCCACACCGACCGCATGGCGCAGCTCGCGCCCGAGGGCTTTTCGCTCGCGACCGACGTCGCCGAGTGGCTCGTGAAGCAGGGCGTGCCGTTCCGCGACGCGCACGAGATCTCGGGCGCGCTCGTGCGCGCCTGCGAGGAGCGCGGCATCGGGCTCGAGGACGCCGACGATGCGCTGCTCGTGCAGGTGAGCGCGCACCTCACGCCGGGCGTGCGCGAGGTGCTTTCGATCGAGGGATCCGTCGCGTCGCGCGCCGGCGTCGGCGGCACCGCACCCGTGCGGGTGGCCGAGCAGCGCGCCGAGCTCGTCGCCCGGGCGCAGCAGGCGTTCCAGGCCCTGACCGGAAAGTAGGATCGACGTCATGACGACTCCTGCGCTCTCCGTCGCCCCCCAGCAGAACGACCCCAGCTTCGACACGCTGTGGGACGAGCTGGTCTGGCGCGGGCTCGTGCACGTGTCGACCGACGAGACGGCGCTGCGCGAACTGCTCGACGGCGATCCGATCGTCTACTACTGCGGCTTCGACCCGACGGCGCCGAGCCTGCACCTCGGGAACCTCGTGCAGCTGCTCACGATGCGCCGGCTGCAGCTTGCGGGCCACCGTCCGCTGGGACTGGTCGGCGGGTCGACGGGTCTTGTCGGTGATCCGCGCCCCACGGCCGAGCGCACGCTCAATGCTCGCGAGACGGTCGCTGAGTGGGTGACGAAGCTCCGCGCCCAGATCGAGAAGCTGCTGAGCTTCGAGGGCGACAACGCAGCCCGAATGGTGAACAACCTCGACTGGACAGCGCCGCTGTCGGCGATTGATTTCCTGCGCGAGATCGGCAAGCACTTCCGCGTCGGCACGATGCTCAAGAAGGACTCGGTGAGCGCTCGGCTCAACTCGGACGCGGGCATCAGCTACACCGAGTTCAGCTACCAGGTCCTGCAGGGGTTCGACTACCTCGAGCTGTTCCGCCAGTACGGCTGCGTCCTGCAGACCGGCGGCTCCGACCAGTGGGGCAATCTCACGAGCGGCACCGACCTCATCCGCCACGTCGAAGGCGTCTCGGTGCACGCGTTCGGCACGCCGCTCATCACGAACAGCGACGGCACGAAGTTCGGCAAGAGCGAGGGCAACGCCATCTGGCTTGATGCCGACATGTGCAGCCCGTACGCGATGTACCAGTTCTGGCTCAACACCGACGACCGCGACGTTGTGGAGCGTCTCAAGGTGTTCACATTCCTGACGCGCGACGAGATTGACGAGTACGAGCGCTTGGTCGCCGATGAGCCCTTCCGTCGTGCGGCGCAGAAGCGCCTCGCGCTCGAGGTGACGGCGACAGTGCACGGACTCGACGCGACCGCGAAGGTCATCCAGGCGTCCGAGGCGCTGTTCGGCAAGGGCGACCTCGGCGCGCTCGACGCGGACACGCTGCGCACCGCGCTCGCCGAGCTGCCGCACGCGACGCTGCCCGAGGGCACATCGGTCATCGATGCCCTCGTCGAGACCGGCCTCGTGAGCTCGGTGTCCGAGGCGCGACGCGCGCTCAAGCAGGGCGGCGTCTCAGTCGACGGCGAGAAGATCACGAGCGACGACGCGCGCGTCGAGGGAGCGCTCCCCGGCCGTGCCTCCGTGCTGCGCCGCGGCAAGAAGGCGCTCGCGGGCGTGTTCATCGCTTGACGTCAGGGCACAGCAGGATCGCGAGCGAAGGGGACGCGCGGATGGCCGACATCGAGAAGCCGACACCGGATCAGCTCGTGTCCGCGGCGTCGTCCGCTGCTGAGAAGGCCGGCCTCAGCGTGCACCCCGACGGGATCGACGCGGCGGCGCGCGCACTCGCGACCGACGAGGGCCGGCGTTCGGTCCTGAAGGAGCTCGGCGTGCACGTGTCGGGCAAGCTCGCAGAGCGCTACGGGGTCGAGGACGCCGAAGCGCAGAAGATCCTCGACGAGTCCCGCGCGCTGCGCACCCGTGAGGGGCGGGCGAAGATCCTCGCCACATATGCGGGGGAGATGCCCGAGCAGCTGCAGCAGCGCGTTGCGGGCCGATCGATCGTCGAGAAGCGCGAGGCGATCGAGCGCCTGCTCGCGAACGACACGATGAAGACGGGCCTGAAGCGCGCGGGCAAAGGGATCCTGATCGGCGCGGTCGTCCTCATCGTCGTCCTGCTGGGCGTGCTCATCGGCGCGGTCGCGCTGCTCGACAGCCTGGTGAGCGGGGGAGAAGCGGCCGCCGACGTGGTCACGCTCGAGGTTGCGACACGCCCGGGCTGGGCCGCGTTTGTCGCCGACACCGCATCCGCGTAATGTATTCCCTTGTCGCCGCCAAGCGGTGAGGTTGAGCCGGAAGGTTCCCCGCCCCAGGACGAGCGACACAATCCACGAAGAGGTTCGACAGCACAGTGTGTCGTCGGTCCGGATTGCCGCGAGGTGCGCGGGCCCGCAGGGCTTCGCTCCTCAGCTCGGATTCAGGTTCGAGTCGGTAGCTTTGTGGCTTGTCGCCTGGATCGGTTCGCTGGTCTGATGGCCTGGTTGCTT
>JAJUIM010000316.1 GCA_029267645.1 Microbacterium sp. | reverse complement strand
GCCGCGATGACGATCATGACGTCGACGAAGATCGTCTGCAGGTAGGTGCCGAACGACAGGCCGAGCGCATACGCGACGCCTCGGCGGCCGAAGAGCCTCAGCAGCGCGTCGACGAGCCGTGTGATGGCGCCCATCTCGTTGAGCATCGCGCCGATCAGCACGCCCCACGCGATGAGCAGGCCCGCCTCCATCATGACGTCGCCGAAGCCCTGCGTCATGGTCGTGACGGTGTCGACGGGGCCGAGGCCCGTGAGCAAGCCGATGCCGGCGGCACCGAACGCGAGCGCGATGACGGGGTTGAGGCGGAACCTCACGATCGCGACGACGACCGCGATGATGACGATCGCGACGACGCCGAGCGTGTACCAGTCGTGCACGGTGGCTCTCCCTTGAGTGTGCGTGAACCATCCACACTGTAGGACCGATCCCATATCGTGGGCAACCTGCCGCCGGTCCGGATACGATCGGAGCATGGCCGAACAGCCGCTGCTCGTGCTCGCGAAGATCGCGTCGATCCTCGACGTCTTCACGCTCGCGCACCCCCTGCGCACGATGGGCGAGATCCGCGCCGCGACGGGCATGCCCGCCTCGACGACCCACAGGCTCGTGAGCAACCTCGTCGACCACGGCTTCCTCGAGCGGGTAGGCGAGCGCTACCGCATCGGCGTGCGCATGGCGTACTGGGCCGGGCCCGCGACACACGCGCGCGAGTTCTCCGAGGTGCTCGCGCCGCAGCTGCAGGCGCTGCGCGACGAGACGGGCGAGACGGCGTGCTTCTTCCGCGAGGAGCAGGGGTCCCGCGTGTGCACGGGCGTCGCCGAGACGCGCCACGGCCTCAAGCAGGAGATGTACGTCGGGCGGATCCAGCCCCTCCACGTCGGCAGCTCCGGCCGCGTGATCCTCGCGTGGGGCGAAGGCCTGCTCGACGAGGTCGTGGCGCAGGGCGAGCTGCCGGCGCTCACGGGCGCGACCATCACGGATCCGGACATCCTGCGCCGCGAGGTCGAGCGCACGCGGGCGCGGGGCTACGCGATCACGGTCGGCGAGCGGCTCGAGTCGGCGTCGGGCCTCGCCGCGCCCGTGTTCGACCAGCACGGCGCGCTCGTCGGGGCCCTCGCCGTCATGGGGCCCACCCTGCGCATGCCGCTCGAGGCGTGCGAGCAGATGGTGGATCCCGTCGTCCGCGCCGCCGACGCCCTCACCGCGGCGTTCGGCGGGCGCAAGCCCGCGGAGGGGTAGGGGTCGCGGCGGCCAGGATCTTCGCGTTGGGCGAGGAAATTCCCTGGCCTGGGGTGGCTTCCCTCGCCTTGGGCTGCGCGGGTTGTGCTGTGGCGCTTGTCCGCAGGGATGGCGTCGCCGGCGGCTATGAAGTTCGCGCACGGCCAGGGAATGTCCTGGTCTCGCGTGGGTTCCATAGCCGCGGGCGGGCTCGGGCCCGCGTCGTGCCGGAGGATCGGTCATCGCGACCCCGGCGACCGGATCCGCGCGCGGCGTTCGCTGGATCGGCGCTTGTCGCCCGATCGGCCCGCCAGCGGCTATGGATTCCGCCAGCGGCTACGAAATTGCCTGGCCGCACGTGCAAGTCCTAGGGCGTGTTGCTAAATGATGATCGGGGGCTCGTCGGCGATCCTTGAGACGTGTCGCGAGATGTCATCACGGACGAGGTCTGGGAGCTGATCCGGGACGTGTTCCCGCCGGCGAGGACACGGGGCCGTCCGCCTGTGGATCGACGCACGGTGGTCGAGGCGACCGCATGGCGGTTCCGGACGGGCTCGGCGTGGCGAGACCTGCCCGAGCGGTTCGGGAACTGGAACACGATCTACAAGAACTTCCGCCGATGGGTGAGCGACGGCGTCTGGGAAGACCTGCTCACCCAGGTGCAGAAGCGGGCGGCGCTGGCGGGCGAGATCGACTGGGTCGCGTCGGTGGATTCCTCGATTGCGCGCGTCCACCAGCACGGCGCAACCCTGACTCGGGCCACAGGGGGCCGTGTCGAACTACAAGAAATCCGGGCCCGAGCCTCCTGATCACGCGATCGGCCGGTCACGGGGCGGATTGACGACGAAGATCCACCTCGTCTGCGACGGGCAGGCACGGGCGCTGGCGTTCGTTCTCACCGGCGGGCAGGTCGCGGACACGAGCATGTTCACCGACGTGCTCGACGAGATCCACGTCCCCGGACGCGGTCGGGCGCGATCGAGGCCGGATCGGGTGCTCGCGGACAAGGGCTACCCGTCGAAGAAGAACCGGGCCTGGCTGCGCGAGCGCGGCATCAAGGCCACGATCCCCGAACGCGCCGATCAGATCGCCAACAGGCACAGGCGGCCGGGTCGGCCGATCGACTTCGGCGACGAGCAGCAGGAACGCTACAAGGGCCGCAACGTCGTCGAGAGATGCTTCAACTTCGTCAAGCAGTGGCGAGGACTCGCATCCCGCTACGACAAGACCGCGCGCTCATACGCGGCAGGACTCTGCCTCTCCGCAGCCCTCCAATGGATTTAGCAACACGGCCTAGCCGCTCGCGCACTCGCCCGCGCGGGAGAAGCACGTGCACAACGCCGAAGGCCCCGACTCGTTCGAGTCGGGGCCTTCGTATGGTGGCGAGTAGAGGATTCGAACCTCTGAAGCATTCCGCGGCTGATTTACAGTCAGCTCCCTTTGGCCGCTCGGGCAACTCGCCATATGC
>JAJUIM010000475.1 GCA_029267645.1 Microbacterium sp. | reverse complement strand
TCGGGGGAGGGGGCCGCCTCGGTCGCGCGGGCGGCCGCGAGGTGCGAGGGGTCGCCCGCGAGGACGGCCGCGACGTCGCGCAGGCTCTGTTCGACGCGTGCGGCGGGGCCGGCCTGGATCAGCGCCTCCCACGAGCCGGCGCGGTCGCGCACGAGCTCGGTCGCGGCGCGGTGGAAGCGGGCGAGGCCGTCGCCGCCCTCCTCGACCGACCGGCGGATCGCGAGGAATCCCTCGACCGCGAGGTCGCGCCGCGCCCGCGCGCGGCCTGCTCGCTCGTCGCCCGCGCCGAGGTCCGCGGCGCGGGCGTAGGCGGCGGGATCCGCGAGCACGTCGGCGGGGAAGGTCAGCACGGCGTCGCCCGCCTCGGGCAGGCCGGCGTTGCTCATGAGCACCGCGACGCGCAGGTCGCCGTGCGAGACGGCCCGGTGGATCGTGCCGGGCGTGAACCACACGATGCGTCCCGGCTCGAGCGGCGTCTCGCGGAAGCCAGCGCCGTCGATCGTCTGCAGGGCGCCGGATCCGCCGACGACGATGTACGCCTCGGTCGACACGAGGTGGGCGTGCGGGCTGCCGCCCCGCAGACCGTCGGGGGCCTCGTCGGCGTAGATGTCGAGGAAGCTGATCGAGGTGCCGCCGGGGAAGGTCGAGCCCGTCATGTCGTCTGCTCCGTCACTCCGAGGCGATCGCGAGGTCTTCCGGCGCGATCTCTGAGATGTGCTCGGCGAGCTTCTCGGCGAGATACGCGTGGCCCGTGTCGCTCGGGTGGTAGTGGCCCGTCGACGAGGAGTCGATCACGGTGTCGTAGTTGCTCTTCGTGATCCACTGCTCCTGCAGCGGAGAGATGTAGTCGAGCCCCTCGGTCTGCGCGAGGTTGCCGAGGATCTCGTCGATGCGCTCCACCGACTCGTCGACGGGCAGCGTCGCGGGCGCGGGGCCGAGGATCACGAGCTCGGCGTCGGGGTACATGCGCTCGAGCGCCTCCCACACGCTGTTCGCCGCTCGCGAGAGCGTCGAAAGATCGGAGGCGCGGTCGTTGATGGATCCCTGCACGACGACGAGGTCGGGATCGAGTTCGGGATCGAGCTGCACGACGCGCGTGCCGTAGAGGCCGCCGTGCTCGCCGGGGTGAAGATAGCCGCTGCCGTTCTCGCCATCGACCGTCGTGTTCCAGCCGAGGTCGAGGCCCGCGAGATAGGCGTAGCCGCCCGTCGGGGTCGACGCCGCGAGACCAAAGGTCCACGAGTCGCCGAACACGAGCATCGAGGGCGCGTCGTCCTGCGCCGCTGCGGCGGCCGCCGACGAGGGCCAGTCGCCCGAGACATCGACGCCGCGAGACTCGCTCGCGCAGGACGACAGGGGGACGGCTCCGAGTGCGACGACTCCGGCGACGGCGAGAAAACGATGCGAGGCCCGGGGCATATCTCAAGACTAAGTGCTCATAGGATGGATGCCCTATGAACCCCGATGCCCTCGCCTCCGCTCTGCTCGACGTCCTCACCGCGACCGCCGAGCGG
>JAJUIM010000358.1 GCA_029267645.1 Microbacterium sp. | reverse complement strand
GTCCACGGCACCGTCGCGATCGCGGCCTTCGGTGCCTTCCTCACGGCGATCGGCGCGATCCTCGCGGATCTCGCCGTGGTCGCCCTCGACCCCCGGGTGCGGGTGAGCTGACATGACGACGATCACTGACGAGATGACCGATCCGCTCGGCGGCGGCGGAGACCACACCCCGCCCGCCGAGGTGCAGCGCTCGAAGCCGATGTCGAAGGCGAAGCTCTACGCGCGCCGCTACTTCCGCAACATCCCCGCGACGATCGGGCTCGGCATCTTCGTGCTGCTCGTGATCTTCGCGATCTTCGGCCCGCTCCTGCAGAAGTGGGACCACGTCGAGCTCGACTTCCTCGCGCTGTCCGAGGGCCCCAGCGCGGAGCACTGGTTCGGCACGACGAGCGCCGGCAACGACCTCTACGCCATGACGGTCGAGGGCCTGCGGCGCTCGCTCATGATCGCGCTCGTCGTCTCGACCGGCACGACCGTGATCTCCGCGATCGCGGGCGCGGCCGCCGCGTACTTCGGCGGCTGGTGGGAGAAGGTCATCCTCGGCCTCATCCACTTCATGCTCGCGATCCCCGGCTTCCTGATCGTCGCGCTCGTGACGAACGGCTCGGGCGGCAACTGGTTCGTGCTTGCGCTCATGCTGATCCTCATCGGCTGGATGCTGCTCGCGCGCACCGTCTGGACGCTGTCGCTGTCGATCCGCGAACGCGAGTTCGTGCAGGCCGCGCGATACATGGGCGTCGGAAGCTTCATGATCGTGCTTCGGCACATGCTGCCGAACATGGCCTCGCTCCTCATCATCAACTTCACGCTGGGCATCATCAGCGCCGTGAACTCCGAGACGAGCCTCTCGTTCCTCGGATTCGGCGTGCAGATCCCCGACGTCTCGCTCGGAACGCTCATCGCGACCGGCTCCTCCGTCATCACGTCGGCGCCGTGGGTCTTCCTCTTCCCCGGCGGCGTCCTGACGCTCCTCACGCTGTCGATGGCGTTCGTCGCCGACGGCCTGCGCGACGCCCTCGACCCGAACTCGGCGGCAGGAGGCCGCGCATGACAGATCCCATCCTCTCCGTCCGAGACCTCACCGTCAGCTTCGCGAGCGAGGCCGGCCGCGTCGACGCCGTGCGCGGCGTGAACTTCGACCTGCACCCCGGCAAGACCATCGGCATCGTCGGCGAGTCTGGCTCGGGCAAGTCGGTCACGTCGCTCGCGATCATGGGTCTGCTCGACGAGAACGCCCGCGTGGGCGGCTCCATCACGTTCGACGGCCAGGAGCTCATCGGAAAGACCGACAAGCAGATGTCGCAGATCCGCGGCAACGGCCTGTCGATGATCTTCCAGGATCCGCTCACGTCGCTCACGCCCGTCTTCACGATCGGCGACCAGCTGGTCGAGACGCTCACGGCGCACACGCGCATGTCGAAGGCCGACGCGTGGGCGCGCGGCATCGAGCTGCTGAAGACCGTCGGCATCCCCAACGCCGAGGCGCGCATGCGCAGCTTCCCGCACGAGTTCTCGGGCGGCATGCGCCAGCGCGTCGTGATCGCAATCGCGATCGCCAACCAACCCAAGCTGATCATCGCTGACGAGCCCACGACGGCGCTCGACGTCACGATCCAGGCCCAGATCCTCGAGGTCATTAAGAAGGGCCAGCAGGAGACGGGCGCTGCCGTGATCATGATCACGCACGACATGGGCGTGGTCGCGAACATGGCCGACGACGTGCTCGTGATGTACGCCGGAAAGCCCGTCGAGCACGCGCCCGTCGACGATCTCTTCGACGACACGCGCATGCCCTATTCGGTCGGCCTCCTCGGCGCGATCCCCCGCGTCGACAAGAAGGAGAAGGAGCCGCTCGTTCCGATCAAGGGCAACCCGCCCATGCTGATCGACCTTCCCGACGCGTGCCCCTTCGCCGACCGCTGCCCCATCGCCGTCGCCGCGTGCCGCGAGCGCGAGCCCGAACTGCTGCCCGTCGCGGATGGCGCGCACGAGCACCGCGCGGCGTGCATCCGCACCGACGAGATCCGCGACGGCCTCATCGGGGGCGAGCCCGTCTTCCCGCCGCCCGTGATCCCCGAGAGCGACCTGCTCGCGGTGCCGCGCGAGGAGCGCTCCGAGACGCTGCGCGTCGAGCACCTGACGAAGACCTTCCCGATGATGAAGGGCGCCCTCATCAAGCGCAAGGTCGGCGAGGTCCACGCTGTCAAGGACGTCTCGTTCGACATCCGCGAGGGCGAGACGCTCGCGATCGTCGGCGAGTCGGGCTCCGGCAAGACGACGACGCTGCTCGAGATCATGGAGTTCGCGAAGCAGGACGCGGGCGACATCGTCATCAACGGCACG
>JAJUIM010000095.1 GCA_029267645.1 Microbacterium sp. | reverse complement strand
GCGTACCATGTGTGTCCGATTTCTCGTCGTTGAACGGAACTCGCGGAATCACCAGGATGCATCCTGAAACGATTCACGCGTCGCCGCGAGAGTCTACAGGACGGAATCGGAAGTTCGCCGGGGTCAGCGGGCCGGCACCACCCGCTCGAAGACGGATCCCGGCTGGGCGGCGATCGACGCCGCGACGCCCGGCAGCCGCACCTCGGCGTCGACGCCCGTCGGCGTCTCGAGCCGATACCGGATCCCCTCCGCCTCGCGCGACCAGGATGCGGCGATCTCGCCGTACGGCGAGTCGAACGTGACGCGCGCGTGCGAGAGGCCTCCGCCTGGACGCGGAGACCACACCACGCGGCGGTACCCGGGCGCCGCAGGCGCGAGGCCGCCGATCACGCGGTGCATCCAGTCCGCGACGGATCCGAGCGCGTAGTGGTTGAACGACGTCATCTCGCCCGGATTGATGCTGCCGTCGGGCAGCATCGAGTCCCACCGCTCCCAGATCGTCGTACCGCCCATGCGCACGGTGTACAGCCACGAGGGGCACTCGGTCTCGAGCAGCAGCTCGTAGGCCTCGTCGACGTGGCCCGTGGCGGTGAGCGCGTCCGAGATGACGGGCGTGCCCGCGAATCCGGTCGCGATGCGACCGCCCGCCTCCCGCACGAGCTCCGCGAGCCGATCCCCCGCGGCCGCGCGCTCGCTGGGCGACAGCAGGTCGAAGCGGATCGCGAGCGCGTACGCCGCCTGCGCGTCGCTCGTGAGGCGCCCGTCGGCGCGCACGTACGTCGCGCGGAAGACGTCGCGCGCCTCGCCCGCGATGCGCGCGTACCGCTCGGCCTCCTCCGTGCGCCCGACGAGGTGCGCATATCGCGCCATTTGCCGCGTCGTCCAGGCGAAGTACGCCTGCGCGACGAGAAAGCGGTCGGTCCGCGCGGCCGCCGGATCCTCGGGCGGCGCGGCGGGATCCAGCCAGTCGCCCAGCTGCTGCCCCGTGCGCCACAGCCGCTCCGGCCCCGCCTCGCGGATCATGCGCTCGGTCCACGCCCGCGCGCTCGCGTACTGCGCCTCGAGGATCCCCCGGTCGCCGAAGCGCTCGTGCAGGGTGAGCGGCGTCAGCACGGCGACGTCGCCCCAGACGGCGCCCGTGCGGATGGGGTTCCACGTCGGGCCGCCGGGGATCGACGGCACGAACCACGGCACGGTGCCGTCGTCGAGCTGCTCGACCGCGACGTCGGCGAGCCAGCTGTCGAGGAACCCGGCGCAGTCGAAGAGGAACGACGCCGTCGGCGCGAACACCTGGATGTCGCCCGTCCACCCGAGCCGCTCGTCGCGCTGCGGGCAGTCGGTCGGGATGCTCACGAAATTGCCGCGCATGCCCCACACGACGTTCTCGTGCAGCCGGTCGAGCTCGGCGTTCGACGACCGGAACGTTCCGGTGCGCCGCATGTCCGTGTGGATCACCCGCGCTACGACGTCGTCCGCGCGCAGGTCCGCCACGCCGTGCACGGTCGCGTAGCGGAAGCCGTGGAAGGTGAAGCGCGGCTCCCACACGCGCGGGCCCGCGCCGTCCAGCACGAGCACGTCGTGGGCCGCCGCGAGGCGCAGCGGCCTCGTGCCAAGCGCACCGTGTTCGAGCACCTCGGCATGGCGCAGATCGATGCGCGTGCCAGCCGCGCCGTCCGCCGTCACGCGAAGCCGCCCCACGAGGTTCTGGCCGAAGTCGATGAGGTGGCCGCCGTCCGGCAGGCGCTCGATGGAGACGGGCCGCAGCTCCTCCGTCGCACGCACGGGCGGGAGGACCGGCGCGACGAGCGTCGCGGGATCCCGGCGCCCCACGGCGACGGGCGTCCAGTCACCCGCGTGGCCGCCCGGCGTCGACCAGCCCGCGATCTCCTCGCGCGCGTCGTAGTGCTCGCCGTCGTACAGACTCGACGCGAGGATCGGCCCGCGCGCGGACTCCCAGGATCCGTCGGTCGCGATCGTCACGCGCGATCCGTCGTCGAGTTCGACCTCGAGCTGCGCGATGAGCGCCTGGTCGTCGCCGTAGAGGTCGCGATACCCGCCGTTGAAGCCGAGCCTGCCGCGATACCAGCCGTCGGCGAGCCACGCGCCGATCCGGTTCTCACCGCGCGCGACGCGGTCCGTCACGTCGAACGTCCAGTAGACGAGGCGCTCTCGGTAGCTCGTCCAGCCGGGCAGCAGCTCGTGGTCGCCCACGCGCTCGCCGTTGATCTCGACCTCGGCGAGCCCGTGCGCCGTGACGTACAGCCGGGCGCGGACGACCTCGCGATCGAGCGCGAACGCGCGGCGCACGAGGGCGGGCCGACGCTCGTCGCCCATCGTTTCCTCCCACGCGGGGCCGACGGGGCGCGCGCTCCAGTCGTCGGGGCGCAGCAGCCCCGCCTCGACCTCGGCCTGCTCGCTCCATGCCGACCATGCGCCGTCGTCGCCGCGCACGCGCAGGCGCACGGCCGCGCGCTCGCGCGACGCGAGGGGCGCGAAGGGCCAGGCGACGAGGACCTGCTGGGATCCGACCCCCTGCGCCGTCGTGACGACGCCCGCGCGCGTCACCTCGGCCTCCCAGCCGGCCTGGCGCCATCCGGCCGCCGCGCGGATCCGCCAGCTCAGGCGCGGCGCGGGCGTGCCGATCCCGAGCGGCCGCTCGGTCTGCTCGAATCGCGGGGCGCTCACGCGCGCCGCCGTCGTGATCTGCACGTCAGTCATCCCTTCACCGCCCCGGCCGTGAGGCCCTTCTGAATGCTCTGGTTGAGGACGAGGTAGATCACCAGGAGCGCGAACACGTTGATGCTGACGGCGGCGAAGAGCGGCCCGTACTGGGTCGTGCCGAAGTTGCCGTTGAAGTTGAGCAGCGCGACCTGCAGCGTGCGCAGCTGGCTCGAGTTGGCGAACGTCAGGGCGATCAGCAGGTCGTTCCAGAAGAAGAAGAACTGCACGAGCCCGACCGTGAAGAGGCCGTTTCTCATCATCGGCACGCCGATCGAGAAGAACTGGCGGTAGATCGAGGCACCGTCGAGCGTCGCGGCCTCGAACACCTCGCGCGGGATCGCACGGAAGTACGTCGCCATGAGGAACACCGTGAGCGGCATGCCCGTCGCCGTGTAGGTGAGGAACAGCGGCCACAGCGACCCCGTGAGGCCGATCTGGAAGTACGCGCTGAAGAGCGGCAGGAGGATCATCTGGGCGGGCACCATGATGCCCGCGAGGAAGATCATGAGCACGGTTCCGCGCCCCTTCCACACGAGCACCTCGAGCGCAAAGGCGGCGGCCGTGCCGAACAGCAGCATGCAGAACAGCGCGGGCACCACCGTGATGGCGCTGTTGAAGAGCGCCGTGCCGAGGTCTGCCGTCTGCCATGCCGTCGCGTAGTTCTCGAAGCCCCACTGCTCGGGCAGCGCCCACGTGGGCTCCTCGAGGAACTCGCGCTGCGTCTTGAACGATCCGAGGAG
The DNA here is from genome assembly GCA_029267645.1 of Microbacterium sp. Taxonomy (GTDB): domain Bacteria; phylum Actinomycetota; class Actinomycetes; order Actinomycetales; family Microbacteriaceae; genus Microbacterium. Next base: position 3,684 of record JAJUIM010000095.1, on the reverse strand, counting down.
GAGCCAGACGAGCGGATAGCCGACGACGACGAGCAGGAGCGCGACCGAGATCCAGAGGGGCAGCCGCCGCAGCACCGGGCGCCTGCGGCGCGGGACGCGGATCCGGTCGGCGCGCGGCCCGCGCGTCGTGACGACGCGGGTGGAGGAAGTCGTGCTCATCGTATGCTGTCCTTCGTCAGGTCGCGGCGCGAGCCGCGGAAGATGAAGAGGGTGACGACGAGGCTGATGACGGTCAGCAGCATCGCGAGGGTCGAGCCGTACCCGTACTCGCCGTAGGTGAAGGCGTGGTCGAAGACCGAGATCGTGAGCGGGCTCGTGCTCGTGCCGGGCCCGCCTGAGGTGAGCGCCATGATGCTGTCGAACACCTTCAGGGTGCCGTTGATGGAGAAGATCAGCGATGAGATGAGCACCGGCAGCGACAGCGGCAGCACGATGTGGCGCACGAGACGCCATCCGCTCGCGCCGTCGAGCCGCGCCGACTCGAGCACGTCCTCGGGGATGTCGACGAGGCCCGCATACAGCAGCACGCCGTAGAAGCCCATCGAGCGCCAGATGTCCATGATCGCGATCACGACGAAGGCGCTGCCGCCGTCGCCGAACCAGTCGACGGGGACGCCGCCGAACCCCGCGAGCACGGAGTTGACGACGCCCTCGGTCGGCGCGATCGAGAACAGCTGCTGGAACAGCAGCGCGACCGCGACGGTCGGCATGACGATGGGGAAGAACACGAGCGTGCGCACGAGGCCCGAGGCGCGCTTCAGCCCGAAGACATACAGCAGCGAGAGCAGGTAGCCGACGAGCACCTGGCCCACCGTGACGACGACGGCGTACTTGAGCGTGAACAGCAGCGCGCCGTGGGCGCGCGAGTCGCCGATCAGGCGCACGAAGTTGTCGAGTCCGACGAATTGGAATCCGCTGATCGCGTTGCCCTCGAACAGCGTGTAGCCGAGCGAGACGACGACCGGCAGCAGCATGACGACCGAGTAGACGATGAGCGCGGGGGCGAGCAGCGTCAGCGCGGCCCGCTTGTCTCCGAGAATGTTCTGCATAGGGGGATCTCCTCCGGCTGTGCGGGCGGCACAGGCGCCGCCCGCACAGGGGTCACAGGTCGGCTTGGACCATCTCCATGAACTCCTCGGGCGAGATGCTTCCCGTGACGAGCGGTGCGGCGTTGCGCTGGCTCGTCGCGGTCGCCTCGGCCGAGAACAGGGCCTCGAACCACAGCACGGTCGTGTCGGTCTCGGCGACCTGCTCCTGCACCATCTGCGTGAGCTCGGGGACGTCTGCGACCTCCTCGTTCAGGGCGAAGCCCGACACGCGGTTCTCCTGCTCGAGCGCCGTCGAGCCGTAGTTCTCGACGATGCACTCGAGCCACGGCGTCGTGTCGTCGTTCACGAGGTTCGCGTTCATCGTGACCGGCAGCCCGACGTTCGCGGCCAGCTGCGAGCGGTCGCCCGCGCCGCCCTCGACGCCCGGGAAGGGCATGAAGCCGACGTTCTCTGCGCCGATCTGGTTCATCTCCGGGTCGTTGAGCCCGCTGAGGAACCAGCTGCCCATGTAGAACATGGCGGCCGATCCGTTGAGGAACTGGTTCTCGCTCGTCGCCATGTCGATGGATCCGACGCCCTCGCCGAACCAGCCCTCGGCGCCGAGGTCGGCGATCGCCTGCGCGGCCGCCACGTACTCCGGATCCGTGAGCTTCGCCTCGCCGTCGGCGACCTTCTGGAGCGCGTCGGGGCCGAGGTCCCGGAAGAGGTAGCTCGAAATGAGTCGCGTGATCGGCCAGCCCTGCTCGCCGCTCGCGGAGAAGGGCTGGACGCCCGCCGCGCTGAGCGTCTCGGCCGCCGCGACCATGTCGCCGAACGTCTGCGGCTCGTCGATGCCGTTCTCGGCGAAGATCTGCTTGTTGTACCAGATGCCCTCGACGTTGTATTCGAACGGCAGGGCGCGGAAACCCCCGTAGAGGCTCTCGATCGTCGACACCGCGGCAGGCTCGATCTGGTCGGCGATGCCGAGGTCGCCGAGCACCTGCTCGAAGTCGGCCACGTGGCCGGCGTCGGCGAGCTCTGCCGTGAGCGAGGGCGCGTTGCCGGCCGAGAACAGCACGGGCAGCGCGCCCTGTCCCGCCTGCAACTGCAGCTGCTGGTCGAGGTTGGTCTGCGGCGTCGTCTCGATCTCGAGCGGCATGGCCTCGGCCTCCGCGGAGCACGCCCCATCCGCGAGCGTCTCGAGCACAGCGGGGATCTCGGCGTTCTCGACGTTGATGAGCAGCGACAGCGCGTCGGAAGACGCCGCGCCGCCCCCTCCGCCCGAGCAGGCGGCGAGCGAGAGCGCTGCGGTGCCGGCGGCGGCGACCATCGCGCTTCTGGTCAGGGTCTTTCGTGTGAGCCTCATGAATCCTCCTCGATTCGCGGGCAGCCACTGCCGCGCGATTTGAAGCGCTTCAAAGGTATGCTTGAAGCGCTTCAAATGCAAGGTCGCATGAGAAACCGCGTCAGAATGTGAGGAACATGTCGCACTCACCCCACAGCGGCCGGGGCCGTCCGTCCATGAAGGACGTCGCGCGGCGTGCGCGCGTCTCGATCGGCACGGTCTCGAACGTGCTCAACAATCCCTCCGTCGTCACGGACGCGACGCGCGAGCGCGTCGAGCAGGCGATCACCGAGCTCGGGTTCGTGCGCAACGACGCCGCGCGCAGGCTCGCGGCAGGCCGTTCGCACACCGTCGGCTTCGTCGTCGTCGACCTCGGGAACTCGTTCTTCCTCGACATCACGCGCGGCATCGAGGCCGGCCTCGACGAGCACTCGCGGCAGCTCGTGCTCGCCAACAGCGACGTCGACTTCGAGAAGCAGAACGCGCACCTCGCGCTGTTCGAGGAGTCGCAGCTGAGCGGCCTGATCCTCGCGCCGCTCGACGCGCCGCTCAACGCCGCCCGCGCCGTACGCGACCGCGGCACCCCGCTCGTGCTCGTGAACTGGCCGGGCGACAGCACGACCTGCGGCGTCGTCAACGACGACGAGTACGGCGGCTACATCGCGGCGCGGCACCTCATCGAGAACGGCCGCACGCGCCTCGTGTTCTCCGGCGGCCCGTTCACGCTGAGCGCGGTCGCCGACCGCCTCCGCGGCACGCGGCGAGCCGTCGAGGAGTCGCCCGGCATCGCGCTCGAGGTGATCGAGACCGAGCGGATCACGGTTCGCGGCGGCATCGAGCTGGGCGACGAGCTCGCGGCGCGCAGCGCGCGGCGGCGGCCCGACGGCCTCGTCGCCGCGGCCGACGCGCTCGCGGCCGGCGCGATCCACGCGCTGCAGGTGCGCGGCATCGAGGTCCCCCGCGACATCGCCGTGATCGGACACGACAACAACCACTTCGCGCACGACACGCTCGTGCCGATCACCTCGGTCGCGCAGCCCGGACAGGACATGGGGCTCACGGCCGCGGCGCTCCTCCTGGAGGAGATCCTCACGCCCGCCGAGCACACCCACCGCACCGTGACGATGCGACCAGAGCTTGTCGTGCGCGCCAGCTCGGGGGCCCGCTGACCCACAACGCCGAAGCCCGCGGCGCCGCTCGGGCGCCGCGGGCTTCGCGGGATCTGGCCGGTCAGGAGCGGTCGTGCGCGTCCTCGGACGCGGGCTCGACCGGCTTCGCGGATGATCCGCGCGTCTTGATGAGGCTCGCGAT
>JAJUIM010000431.1 GCA_029267645.1 Microbacterium sp. | reverse complement strand
GAACGAGCGGCGAGGCCGCGGGCCTTACGCGGTGACGACCTGCGCCGTGCCCGTGCGGGCGTCGGGCCCCATCTCGTCGGCGATGCGGTTGGCCTCTTCGATGAGCGTCTGGACGATCTCGGCCTCGGGCACCGTCTTGATGACCTCGCCCTTCACGAAGATCTGGCCCTTGCCGTTGCCGCTCGCGACACCGAGGTCGGCGTCGCGCGCCTCGCCGGGCCCGTTCACGACGCAGCCCATGACCGCGACGCGCAGCGGCACCGTCATGTCCTTGAGGCCCTCCGTGACGCTCTCGGCGAGCGAGTACACGTCGACCTGCGCGCGGCCGCACGACGGGCACGAGACGATCTCGAGCGTGCGCTCGCGCAGGTTGAGCGACTGCAGGATCTGGTGGCCGACCTTGACCTCCTCGGCCGGCGGCGCCGAGAGCGAGACGCGGATCGTGTCGCCGATGCCCTCGGACAGCAGGATGCCGAACGCGGTCGCCGACTTGATCGTGCCCTGGAACGCGGGGCCTGCCTCGGTCACGCCGAGGTGCAGCGGCCAGTCACCCCGCTCGGCGAGCAGGCGGTAGGCCTGCACCATGACGACGGGGTCGTTGTGCTTGACCGAGATCTTGAAGTCGTGGAAGTCGTGCTCCTCGAAGAGCGAGGCCTCCCACACGGCCGACTCGGCGAGCGCCTCGGGCGTCGCCTTGCCGTACTTCTCGAGCAGGCGGCGGTCGAGCGATCCGGCGTTGACGCCGATGCGCAGCGAGACGCCCGCGTCCTTCGCCGCCTTCGCGATCTCGCCCACGCGGTCGTCGAACTTGCGGATGTTGCCCGGGTTCACGCGCACGGCGCCGCAGCCCGCGTCGATCGCCTGGAAGACGTACTTCGGCTGGAAGTGGATGTCGGCGATGACGGGGATCTGGCTCTTCATCGCGATGATCCGCAGTGCCTCGGCGTCCTTGTCCGTCGGGCACGCGACGCGGACGATCTCGCAGCCCGAGGCGGTGAGCTCGGCGATCTGCTGCAGCGTCGCGTTGATGTCGTGCGTCTTCGTCGTGGTCATCGACTGCACGCTGATCGGGGCGTCGCCGCCGACCTTCACCTTGCCCACGTTGATCTGGCGCGACTTGCGGCGCGGCGCGAGGGTCTGGGGAACGCTGGGCATACCGAGATTGACTGCTGGCACCCGTCCAGAGTACGCCGCGCTCGATCGGCCCCGCTCGCAGTTGCAGTGATCCACAGCGACTGTGTAGCGTCGTTTCCGTGTTCGCGAAGAAGTCCTGGTGGCCCGCCTGCTGAGGCGGACCGTTTCGCGCACCCATCGAAGAACGACCGTCCTCCTCTGCGGCGGTCGTTTCGCGTATGCGGGGCCTCCGCCCACAACGAAGAAGTGAGTCCCCATGGCTGAGTCCCCCGCCTCCCTCCTCGCCGCCCTCGCGGCGGATCCCGCGCAGTCGTTCGCGCTGCTCGCGCGCGACGGCGCCGCGACCGTCGAGGTGCTCACGGGCCCCGTCGTCGACGTCGCGCGGCTCGCCGACATCCCGCTCACGGCGCCCGACGGATCCGCGCAGGAGGTGCTCGCGATGGTGCCGTATCGGCAGGTCGCCGAGCGCGGCTTCGAGGCGCACGACGACGGGGCGCCCCTGCGCTGCCTCGTCGTCGACGAGCGCCGCCGCTTCCCCGCCGCCGACGTCGTCGAGGCACTGCCCGACGCGCCCGTCCCGCTCGAGGGCGCGGGCTTCGACGTCGACGACGACGCGTACGCCGAGATCGTCCGCACCGTCATCCGCGACGAGATCGGCCGCGG
>JAJUIM010000303.1 GCA_029267645.1 Microbacterium sp. | reverse complement strand
TGCGCTTCCGCCTTCGTCACGCTCGTGCGCCGCTGATGCCGCACCCGCGACACGACCTCGATCCCGCGTTCGCGACGCCCGTGCGCCTCTCGCTCATGGCCGCGCTCGATGCGGACGAGGAGATCGAGTTCGGCGCCATCCGCGACCTGCTCGAGACGAGCGACTCGGCCGTCAGCAAGGCGATCGCGACGCTCGAGGACGCCGGCTACGTCAAGACCCGGCGCGGCTCCGTCGGCCGGCGCCCACGCGTGTGGGTGCGGCCGACGGGCCGCGGATCCGCCGCCTATGCGAGGCACCTCGCGGCGCTCCGCGCGATCGCGGGGCTGTGAGCCGTCAGCGATCCCATCGGAAGAAGCGGATCGCGAACGCCGCGCCGACGACGGCCGTCACCACGAGCGCGATGACGCTCTGCGCCGGAACCGGCTCGCCGACCCACGCGCACTGCAACGCGACGACGCCCGCCCCGAAGGGCGTCCACTCCCCGATCGCCGCGATCGGATCCGGCAGCGACTGCAGTCCGCCGAACAGGCCGCCGACCGCGCCGAGCGCGAAGAAGACCACGAGGCCGATCGCGACCGACGCGTTCGGCGTGGGCGCGATTGCGGCGACGACGAGGCCGCAGCCGTAGAGCGATGCGCAGATCGCGGCGAACCTCGCGACGGCGAGCCACGGGCGCTCGGGGCCGACGAGGCCGAAGGCTCCCCACGCGAGGCCGACCGCGAGCGCGACTCCGACGGCGGTCTGCGCGAGCGACGTGATGACCTGCGCGCCGAGCACCATCGGGGGCCGCGCGGGCGTCGCGGCCAGCCGCTTCAGCAGCCCGCCCTTGCGGTAGGTGGCGAGGAACGACGGCATGTTCACGACGCCGACGAGCGCGACGACCATGACGAGCATGAGGGGCAGCACGAACAGCTCGAGCACGGAGCGGCCGCCCGTGCCCGGCACCACCTCGCTGCTCGACGCGAACCCCTGCACGAGCAGGAAGAGGCTCGGCATGCCGATCGGCACGATGAGCCCCGACGTGTCGCGCACGACGCTGCGCATCTCGGAGAGCGTGAGCTGAGCCCACGCGCGGACCCCCGGCGCGGGCTGCGCCGGAAGGTCGTATCCCGTGGCGCTCATGCCGCACTCCCCTCGCTCGCCGCACCGGAACGCAGCGCGAGGAACGCGTCCTCCAGCGTCTCGGTGCCCGTCTGACTGCGCAGCGCGGCGGGTGCGCCGTGCGCGCGGATCCGCCCGCCGTCGAGGACGATCACGCGTTCGCACAGCCGCTCGACCTCCTCCATCTGGTGGCTCACGAGCAGGATCGTCACGCCGCGGGCCTGCAGATCCTCCACGACGCGCCAGATGCCGCGGCGCCCCTCGGGGTCGAGCCCCGTCGTGAGCTCGTCGAGGACCACGATGCGCGGCGCGCCCACGAGCGCCACGGCGACCGACAGGCGCTGCGCCTGGCCGCCCGAAATCCGCTGGAAGCGCACATCGCGCACATCGGCGAGGCCCAGCCGATCGATGAGCGCATCGGGGTCCTCCCCCGAGCGATAGAACGAGCGGTGCAGGCGCAGGTTCTCGCGCACCGTCAGGTCGTGATGCAGGATCGCGTGCTGCAGCTGCACGCCGAGCACGCCGCGCACTCGCCGCCTGTCGGCCCGCGGATCGAGCCCGAGCACGCGCACGGATCCCGACGAGGGGCGCCGCAGGCCCGCGATCGTCTCGACGAGCGTCGTCTTGCCTGCGCCGTTGTGCCCCAGGATGCCGAGCGTCTCGCCCTCGGCGACCGTCAGGTCGACCCCGTCCAGCACGGTTCGCCCGCGGTAGCTGCGGCGCAGCCCGCGCACCTCCACTGCCGTCAACATGCCCGCTCCTCTCGCGCCGCGGCGGATCCGCGTCGCACCGCCGACGCTACGGACGCGCGGCGGGCGGGTACATGTGCCGCCGGTCACGGATCCGGACCATGACTTCCGGCACACGACGCGGGGCGCCCGCGGTCGATAGCGTGAGGGCATGCGTCGCGTCGATCCCGGGATCCTGGTGCTCGGGTTCGTCGTGCTGCTGTGCATCGCGATCGCCGTGCCGGTCGTCGTCGAGATCCTGCGATCGCCCGAGGTCCTGCGCGTGCCGCCCGGGGTGTGGATCGCAACGTACGCGATCTTTCTCGCCGGCTACGTCGCGACGACGATCCTCGTCGAGCACCCGCGGCGATCGGCCGCCCGCCTGCTCTTCGTCGTGCAGCAGGCGTGCGCGATCGCGGCGGTGGGGATGCTCGACGGGGGCGTCGGCTTCGTCGCGGTCGTGCTCGTCTTCGGCGCAGCCCTCGGCGTGTACCTGCTGCCGCTATGGGCCGTCGCGATCGTCGTCGCCGCGAACACGGCGGCCGTCGTGCTCGCGACCGCGGGCACGAGCCCTGCGAACCAGGCGGCGACGGGTGCCTTCTATCTCGCGATCCAGGCCGTGAGCGTGCTCACGGTGTGGGTGTGGCGCGCGCAGGAGCGATCGCAGCGCGAGCTCGCGCGGGCGCACGTCGAGCTCGCCGCGACGAACGCCCTGCTCGACCAGGCGGCACGGTCGGAGGAGCGGCTGCGGATCTCGCGCGATCTGCACGACGTCGCGGGCCACGGACTCACGGCGCTCGCGCTCGAACTCGAGATCGCGAGTCACCGTGTCGAGGGTCCCGCGGCGGAGCACGTCGCCCGCGCCCGCGAGATCGCGCGCGGCCTGCTGGGCGACGTGCGCGCGACCGTATCGCGGCTGCGCGAGGACGACGCCTCGCTCGACGACGCGCTGCGCGCGCTCG
>JAJUIM010000139.1 GCA_029267645.1 Microbacterium sp. | reverse complement strand
GAGGTCGGCGACGCCCTCGAGGCCGTGCACGCGGCGGTCGGCCGCGAGGCGCTGCGCCTCGAGCTCGAACCGCGCGACGACGTCGGGATCGAGCAGCTCGCGCATCTCGACGCGCCCCAGCAGCTCGCCGAGCAGCGCCGGATCGACCGACAGCGCCGCGGCCTTGCGCTCGCCGAGGGGTGAGTCGCCCTCGTACATGAAGGCCCCGACGTATCCGAACAGCAGGTCGCGCGCGAACGGCGAGGGCTGCGCGGGCTCGGACTCGACGAGCCGGATGCGTCGCTCGGCGATGCCGCGCGCGATGCGCACGAGCGCGGGCAGGTCGTAGACGTCCTGCAGCACCTCGCGCAGCGTCTCGAGGATGACGGGGAACGTGGGGTGGTTGCGCGCGACCTCGAGCAGCGCGGCCGAGCGCTGCCGCTGCTGCCACAGCGGCATGCGCTTGCCCGGCTGCAGGCGCGGCATGAGCAGCGACCTCGCGGCGCACTCGCGGAAGCGCGAGGCGAACAGCGCGGATCCTCCGACCTCGTCGGTCACGATCTGCTCGAGCTCGTCGGCGTCGAAGACGAACAGCTCGGCGCCGGGCGGATCGGCCTCGGCGTCGGGGATGCGCGCGACGATGCCGTCGTCGCTCGCGACGGCGGATCCGTCGACGCCGAGCCGCTCGCGGATGCGCGCGTTGACCGCGAGGGCCCACGGCGCGTGCACGTGCATGCCGTATGGGGAATGCAGGATGATGCGCCAGTCGCCGACCTCGTCGCGCCCCCGCTCGACCGTGAGCGTGAGGTCGGTGGGCAGGGATCCCGTCGCCTCGCGCTGCTCGTCGAGGTGCGCGAGGAGGTTGACGCGCGCGCTGTCGTCGAGGCCCGCCTCGCGCAGGCGGCCGTGCGCCGTCTCGGGCGTGGCCGCCGCGACCTCGCGCGTGAACCGGCCGAGCGCCTCGCCGAGCTCGGCGGGCCGGCCGAGGCCGTCGCCCGTCCAGAACGGCACGCGGCCGGGCTGCCCGAAGGCGGGCACGACGTTGACCCGATCGTGCGTGATCTCGACGATGCGCCAGCTCGTCGTGCCGAGCGTGAACACGTCGCCGACGCGCGACTCGTACACCATCTCCTCGTCGAGCTCGCCGACGCGGGCGTTCTGCGTCTCGCCCGCGACGAAGACGCCGAACAGGCCGCGGTCGGGGATCGTGCCGCCGCTCGTGACGGCGAGGCGCTGGGCGCCGGGGCGGCCCTCGAACACGCCGCGGTCGCGATCCCACACGATGCGCGGGCGCAGCTCGGCGAACTCGTCGGACGGGTATCGCCCCGCGAGCAGGTCGAGCGTGGCCTCGTACGCGCTGCGCGGCAGCGAGCGGAAGGGCGCGCTGCGGCGCACCGACTCGTACCAGGCCTCGACGTCGACCGAGTCGAGCGCCGAGGCCGCGACGGTCTGCTGCGCGAGGATGTCGAGCGGGTTCTGCGGGATCGCGATCGCCTCGATCTGCCCGTGCAGCATGCGCTCGGTCACGACGGCCGTGTGCAGCACGTCGCCGCGGTGCTTGGGGAAGAGATCGGCGCGGCTGATCTCGCCCACCTGGTGGCCCGCGCGGCCCACGCGCTGCAGGCCGCTCGCGGCGCTCGGAGGCGATTCGACCTGCACGACGAGGTCGACGGCGCCCATGTCGATGCCGAGCTCGAGGCTGCTCGTCGCGACGACGCAGCGCAGCGCGCCCGACTTCAGCTCCTCCTCGACGATCGCGCGTTGATCCTTCGACACGGATCCGTGGTGCGCCTTCGCGAGCACGGGCGCGACGCCCGCCGTCTGGCCGCCCTGCGCGGGCATCGCGGCGGCCGGCGCCGTCTGGTCGGGCGTCTCGAGCCCGAGTCGCTCTGCGTAGATCTCGTTGAGGCGGCCCGTGAGGCGCTCCGCGAGGCGGCGCGAGTTGGCGAACACGATCGTCGAGCTGTTCTCGAGGATGCGATCGACGATCGCCTCCTCGACGTGCGGCCAGATGGATCCGGTCGCCTCGACGCGCGACGCATCGCCCGCCTCGGCGAAGGGCGCGCCGTCGCCCGCGCCCGGCGTGCCCTCCCAGAAGCGGTCGTCGTTCGGCGCCATCGGCTCGCCCGACCGCGCGCCCGCGAGGTCGGCGCGGTGCGAGGGTTCGCGCACGCCGCCCGGCGGCGGGTTCGTCATGTCGTCGATCGGCACGCGGACCGCGAGCTCGAACGTCTTCGAGGCCGGCGGCGCGACGATGTCGACAGGGGCCGCGCCGCCGAGGAACCGCGCGACCTCGTCGATGGGGCGCACGGTCGCCGACAGGCCGATGCGCTGCGCCGGCATCTCGAGCAGGTCGTCGAGGCGCTCGAGCGAGACCGCGAGGTGGGCGCCGCGCTTCGACGAGGCGACGGCGTGCACCTCGTCGACGATGACGGTGTGCACCTCGCGGAGGGTGTCTCGCGCGTTCGACGTGAGCATGAGGTACAACGACTCGGGCGTCGTGATGAGGATGTCGGGCGGATTGCGCACCATCTTCTGGCGCTCGCTCGACGGGGTGTCGCCCGAGCGCACGCCGACCGAGACGGCGGGCGGCTCGACGCCCATGCGGCGCGCGGCCTGCGTGATGCCGACGAGCGGCGACTGCAGGTTGCGCTCGACGTCGACGCCGAGCGCCTTGAGGGGCGAGATGTAGAGGATCTTCGTGCGCCGCTTGCCGTCGCGCGGCCGCTCGCGCGCCTCGAACCCCGGCAGCGGGCCGCCCGCTGTGCCCTCGCGGAAGACGCGGTCGATCGCCCACAGGAACGCCGAGAGCGTCTTGCCCGAGCCGGTCGGCGCGACGACGAGCGCGTGGCGGCCCTGCGAGATCGCGCCCCACGCGCCCTCCTGCGCGGCGGTCGGCCGCGCGAACGCGCCGCGGAACCACGCGGCGGTCGGGGCGCTGAAGCTCTCGAGGATGTCCACGGATCCATCCTGCCCGCGACCACCGACAGGCGAGGCGGATCCGGTCAGATGCGGCCCACGCTCGCGGCCGCGATCGCGAGCGCCGCGATCGTCTCGCCGTCGGAGATCTCGCCCGTCGCGCCCATCCGCAGCGCGTCGCGGAACGGCACCCAGCGCGTCGCGCCGATGCCCTCCTCGGCCTGGTGGGCTGCCGGATCCGCGGCCTGCCGCAGCCCGCGCGCGACGAACACCGTCTCGGGCGCGACGCAGATGCCGTTCAGGGCGTTCATGCGGCCCGCCTCGATCCACTCGTCGGCCTCGAGGCCCGTCTCCTCGAGCAGCTCGCGGCGCGCGGCGACCTCGGCGGGCTCGCCGTCGGTGCCGCCCGCGACGACCTCCCACGACGATCCGACCGTGTACCGGTCGACGTGCACGAGCAGCACGCGGTCGTCCTCGTCGAGCGCGACGACGAAGGCCGCGGGGTTCCGCAGCTCGACGACGCCGTAGACGCCGTCGCCGCCGTCGGGGCGCTGCACAGCGTCCTCGCGCACGCGGATCCAGGGGTTCTCGTAGACGGTGCGGCTTTCGCGCGTGGCCCAGGGCATGCCCCTCATGCTAGGCGTCCGCGGCGTCGGGGCCGATCGCGAGGTCGAGCGGGAAGTCGAGCGGGAACGAGCCGAACAGCAGCCGGCCAGCCGCCTCGGCCGAGGCGCGCAGGGCGTCGGCGGCGGCCTCCGCCTGCTCGGCGGGCGCGTGGACGATGACCTCGTCGTGCAGGAAGAACGCGATGTGCGCGCGCCGCGCGAAGGCGGGCCCGGATCGCGGGGCGCCCGCTGGCGGATCCACGGCCGGCAGCCGCGCGAGCCGCAGCCGCAGGTCGGCGAGCCACGCGAGCGCCCACTCGGCGGCCGTGCCCTGCACGACGAAGTTGCGCGTGAACCTGCCGTGGTCGCGGGCGAGTCGCCGCGCCTCCCGCTCGTCGGCCGCCGTCGCATCGGGTGCCGCCGCGCGCGCCTGGGCGCGGCGGACCTCCTCGCCGGGCGGCGGCGAGGTGCGGCCGAGCCAGGTCGAGACGACGCCGCCGTTCTCGCCCGTCTGCGCGGCGCGGTCGACGAGCGCCATGGCCCGCGGATACACGCGGCGCAGGCGCGGCACGAGGCGGCCGGCGTCGCCCGTCGTGGATCCGTACATCGCGCCCAGCACCGCGATCTTCGCCTCGGCGCGCGTCGCGACCGCGCCGTCGGCGACGACGCCGTCGTACAGGTCGCGGCCGCGCGCGGCGTCGGCCATGCGCTCGTCGCGCGCCATCGCCGCGAGCACGCGCGGCTCGAGCTGCGCGACGTCGGCGTCGACGATCCGCCAGCCGGGATCGGCACGCAGCGCACCGCGCAGCTGGCGCGGCAGCTGCAGCGCGCCGCCGCCCGACGACGCCCAGCGCCCCGTCACGACGCCGCCCGGCACGTACACGGGGCGGAAGCGGCCGTCGCGCACCCACGCGTCGAGCCACGCCCAGCCGTTCGCCGTGAGCAGGCGCGCGAGCTTCTTGTACTCCAGCAGCGGCGCGATCGCGGGGTGGTCGATCTCGGCGAGCTCCCACCGGCTCGTCGACTCGACGCGGATCCCCGCCGCCCGCATCGAGCGCAGGAGGCGCGGCGGCGAGTCGAGCGACACGAGCGGATCCCCGAGCGCCTCGCGCACGCGCGCCGCGAGCGCCGTCATGCGCGCGGGGACGCCGCCCGGCCCGCGCGGGCCGAGCACCTCGTCGAGGATCTCGGCGTGCCGCTCGGCGCTCCACGGCACGCCAGCCGCGCGGGCCTCGGCGGCGACGAGGGCGCCCGCCGATTCGGCCGCGAGCAGCACCCGCATGCGCGCGGGATCCGCCGCGGCCGAGAGCGCGGCGTCCTGCCGGTCGAGCTCGGCGAGCACCTCGCGCAGATCGTCGCGCTGCGGCCCGACGTCGAGGTCGAAGAGGGTGTCGGCGCGGTCGTCGTGCTCGGCGTCGGGCGCGTCCCACTGCGCGGCGCGACTCAGCTCGGCGGCGCCTGGCACGGCGTCGCGCAGGATCGCGTGCGAGAGCCGCAGGTCGTGGCAGCGCGAGACGCGCACGCCTGCTGCGAGGAGCGGCGGGTACCACTCGGCCGTGCTGGGCCACACCCAGCGGATCGGGCGCTCGGCCTCGGCCTCGCGCGCCGCGACCCACGCCGGCAGCTCGGCCTGCGTGATGGGCCGCCTCGCGGTCTCGCCGGGGCTCGACAGCGCCGTCGCGACGATGCCGCCGCCCGCCGTGCGACCGAGCGCGATCCTGTCGGCGTCGGCCCACGGCGAGTGGTCGGTCATCGCCTCAATCTATCTCGCGCTCCGACAGCGATCCCTCCCTCAGCTCGAGCGTCAGATCGGGCGCGAGTCGCCGCAGGAACGCGTCGTCGTGGCTCACGATGAGCACGGCGCCGCGATACGCCCGCAGCGCCTCGAGCAGCTGCTCGGCCGTGTCGATGTCGAGGTTGTTCGTCGGCTCGTCGAGCACGAGCAGCTGCGGCGGCGGATCCGCGAGCACGAGCCGGGCGATCGCGACGCGGAAGCGCTCGCCGCCCGAGAGCGACGAGACGGGCCGGTGCGCGGCGTCGCCCCGGATGAGGAACCGCGCGAGCCGGTTGCGCAGGTCGCGGTCGGGCACGGCGGGCGCGGCGGCCCGCACGACCTCGAGCGCCGACGCCGACTCGTCGATCCCGTCCACGCGCTGCGG
>JAJUIM010000376.1 GCA_029267645.1 Microbacterium sp. | reverse complement strand
GCTTCGGCGTCGGCGAACGCGGACGACGACAACAACGCCGCGGCGCAGGTCGCGGCGCAGGCTGCTGCGCAGGCTGACGCGACCACGGCGGCCTCGGCCGCTGCGGATGCGGACGCCACGGCTGCTGCGCAGTCGGCGGCGAACGCGGACGCGTCGAGCGATGCCTCGGCGGACGTCTCGAGCGAGGCGAACGCGTCGGCGCAGGCCGCCGCGCAGGCGGCCGCGAACGCGGATGCGTCGAGCGCGTCGAACGCTGATGCGTCGGCTGCTGCGGAGGGCGACTCCTCGGCTGCTGCGCAGTCGGCTGCGAACGCGGACGCGTCCTCGGGCGCTTCGTCGAACGCAGAGGGCGACGCCGACGGCGCCGACGCGGGCGCTTCGTCCGACAGCGCGTCGTCTTCCGACAGCGACTCGTCGTCCGACTCGTCCAGCTCGTCTGACAGCGACTCGTCGTCTGACGCCGGTTCCGCCGCCAACGGCGGCTCGTCGGCAGCGGCGAACGCCTCGGGCGACGCCGACGGTCAGCAGATCTCGATGGAGCTCGAGCACGAGCGTCGTCAGGTCGGCGAGACCCAGGTCGCGTACGGCTACGGCTTCCAGCCGGGTGAGTCCGTGACGGCCACGCAGTACTCGGCTCCGCACGAGATCGGCACGCAGGTCGCCGACGAGAACGGCAACGTGACCTTCACGTGGTCCGTTCCGAGCGCCAGCGAGGTCGGCGACCACCGCGTCGAGCTGGTGGGCGCGACGTCCGGCGCGGTCGACGCGACCTTCGAGGTCTACGCGGCCGGCAGCGATCCGCTCGCCCCGACGGGCGGCGACCTCGCGCTGCCGCTCGGCGGCCTCGCCGCCATGGTGCTGCTCGCCGGCGCCGTGACCTGGATCGTCATGGTCCGTCGTCGCGCAGACGCCTGACGCAGGCGATGATCCCGATGCTCCGGGCGGCGACCCCGCCCGGAGCATCGGGCGGTCTGCATTGAACCGCCTGCGTCCCCGCGAACGCTTCACCGGGACGCAGGCGGTTCGCCAGTGCTCGTACTCGGAAGGAGGGCTCATGCCCGAGAGAACCCGACCCCGGCGCCGCGTCGTCACGCGCGTCATCATGTGCCTCGCCGTCGCCGTGACGGCCTGGCACATCTTTGCGTCGTTCCTCTGGATCGCCCCCTGGTCGCCCCTCCGCGAGGTCGTCGGTCAGGAGAAGCTGTCGGCGTACATGATCCCGATGTTCGGGCAGTCGTGGAGCGTCTTCGCCCCCGAGCCCGTCAACGGCGACTACCGCTTCGAGGTGCGCGCGCTCGTCGACGGCCAGGCGACCGAGTGGGCCTCCGCGAGCGACACCGAGCTCTCGATGATTCAGTACAACCTCTTCACGCCGCGCGCGGGCATCGTCGCGATGGACGTGTCGAGCCAGCTCAAGGGCGCCTGGGCCGACCTCAACGAGGAGCAGCAGGGCGTCGTCGAGCTCAACTACTTCAAGGACGCGTGGGAGGAGCGCATGGAGGAGGCCCTCCGCGCCTACGGCGACACCGACGTCGTCGACGCCTACATGACGCAGGAGCACCGCGCGACCGCCTACGCGACGCAGGTCGCCTACGCCCTCTGGGGCGACGACGTCGAGCAGGTGCAGTACCGCGCGACGCGCCAGAACGTGATCCCCTTCGCCGATCGCCACGACCCCGAGGCCGAGCGACCCGCGATCCAATACTCGCCGACAGGTTGGCGGGCGCCCGTCGTGAACGACGGCCAGTCGCAGGAGGCGTTCACCGACGTCTTCCGCGCGCAGCACGAGAGGATCGCCGAGTGACGGCGGGCAGGGGCGACGCGCTGCGCGCCCGCGCCGCCGGCGTCGGATCCGTCATCGCCCGCGCGCCGCGCGCCGCGGGCCGGCTCCTCCGGATGCTCTTCGCGACGCTCGGGCGGATCGCGCGCGACACGTGGCTCTGGACAGAGTCGTGGCTGCTCGACGAGAAGAAGTCGCTCTACGGCCTCGCCGTCACGCGAATCCTGCTCGGCCTCACGGGCGTCGGCCTGCTGCTGACGAACTTCTCGACCCGGCTGTACACGTTCGGCGCGGGATCCGCGTGGAACGGCGAGGGCGTGCGGCCGGTCAGCGACTTCCCGCGCATCTGGCTCTTCAGCTGGTTCCAC
Organism: Microbacterium sp.; assembly: GCA_029267645.1. Taxonomy (GTDB): domain Bacteria; phylum Actinomycetota; class Actinomycetes; order Actinomycetales; family Microbacteriaceae; genus Microbacterium. Next base: position 90 of record JAJUIM010000376.1, on the reverse strand, counting down.
CGCGTCGCGTACGACGACGTGCTCTTCACGGCGCTCTACCTCGTGCTGCTCGCGCTCGCGGTGATGTTCACCCTGGGGTGGCGGTTCAAG
>JAJUIM010000164.1 GCA_029267645.1 Microbacterium sp. | reverse complement strand
CGGCCGAGCGGCGCCTTCTCGGAGAGCGCCGCGTGACCGACCTCGGCGATCACGACGCCCTGCGCGATCGTCGTGACCGCGACGAGGAGGAGCGAGAGCAGGAGCGACGAGATGAGGACGATCGCCGTGCCGCCCGCCATGAGCTGCGCGAACTCGGCCGAGCCTTCCGGAACCGTCTCGGCGCGGGAGAACGCGGCGAACGTGATGCCGCCGATCGCGACCGTGAAGACGATCATCGCGACGAGCTGCACGCCGACGACGAAGCCGAGCAGCACGCCGGGGTTGCCCTTGAGTACCGAGAACGAGCGGCCCAGGATCGTGCCGAATCCGAACGGGTACAGGGGGACGAGGCCCTGTCGGGGTGCCGGCGTCCAGGCCGGAGCGGGGGAGTGGGTCACGATGCACCTCCTCCCGCCATCGTTCCACACGTGGCGCGCCGCGGCGGCGCGTGGCCGCGCGCCTTTAAGCTGGATCCCATGACAGGTCGCATTCTCGTGGTCGACGACGACACCGCGCTCGCCGAGATGATCGGGATCGTGCTGAAGAGCGACGGCTTCGAGACGGCGTTCTGCGCCGACGGATCCGAGGCCGTCGACGTCTGGCGCGCCGAGAAGCCCGACCTCGTGCTGCTCGACCTCATGCTGCCGGGCAAGGACGGTATCGAGATCTGCCGCGAGATTCGTGCCGAATCGGGCGTGCCGATCATCATGCTCACGGCGCGCTCCGACACGACCGACGTGGTCTCGGGCCTCGAGGCGGGCGCCGACGACTACATCGTCAAGCCCTTCAACCCGAAGGAGCTCGTCGCGCGCATCCGCACGCGCCTGCGCCCCGCGACGCCCGAGGACAACCAGACCCTGCGCGTCAGCGACCTGACGATCGACGTGGCGGCGCACGAGGTGCGTCGCGGCGACGAGCTCATCTCGCTCACGCCACTCGAGTTCGAGCTGCTCGTCGCGCTCGCGTCGAAGCCCCAGCAGGTCTTCACGCGCGAGCAGCTGCTCGAGCAGGTGTGGGGGTACCACTACAAGGCCGACACGCGCCTCGTCAACGTGCACGTGCAGCGCCTGCGCTCCAAGGTCGAGCGCGACCCCGACAACCCCCGCGTCGTCATGACGGTGCGCGGCGTCGGGTACCGCGCCGGCGCAAGCTCCTGACCCCGTCATGAGCGGCACGGCCACAGGCACGCTCGGCGCACGCGTGCGTGGGCTCCTGCGGCGGCCGCTCCGTGCGTGGCGGCACTCGCTCGAGTTCCGCACGATCCTCATCTCGACCGTCGCGACGACCGTCGCGATCATCATCGCCGCGGTGTGGACGGCGCTCGCGATCCAGACCGAGCTCTATGACTCGCGCCGCGATCAGACGCTCGCCGACGCGAAGCGCGCGATCGACATCGTGCAGAGCTCGCTCGACAACGCGGCGGTCGCGACCGACCGGGCCGCGACGCAGCAGCTGCGCCAGCAGATGCTGCAGGACCTCAACACGGCCTCGTCGACGCGCTTCATCGCCGCGTTCCCGATCCCGGAGCTCTCGAGCGACACGATGCCGTCGGGCTTCACGACCCGCACCGACGGGCTGTTCGAGGGATCGATGGTGTCGGACGGCCTGCGTGAGCAGGTGCGCACGAAGCCCGAGTCGCAGTGGTATCAGGCGATCGGGCTGCAGCACCCCGACGGACCCGAGATCCCCGCGATCGTCGTCGGCCAGCAGCTCGAGATGCCGAACGTCGGCGTCTACGAGGTGTACCTCGCCTACCCTGTGAGCGACGTCGCGCAGACGCTCGCGTTCGTGCAGCTCGCGCTCGCGATCATGGGCGTCGGCCTCGTCGTGATCGTCGCGGGCGTCGTGTGGCTCGTCATGCGCTCGGTCGCCGCGCCGATCGTCGAGGTGTCGCGCGCGAGCGCGAGGCTCTCGGAGGGTGACCTCGCGACGCGCCTGCCCGAGAGCGGGCAGGACGAGCTCGCGACGCTCGCGCGGTCGTTCAACCAGATGGCCGACAGCATCGAGAGCCAGATCCGCGAGCTCGCCGAGCTGTCGCTCGTGCAGCAGCGGTTCGTCTCGGACGTCTCGCACGAGCTGCGCACGCCGCTCACGACGATCCGGCTCGCGGCCGGCATCCTGCACGGTGAGCGCGAGTCGTTCGATCCCGTGACGGCGCGCTCGGCGGAGCTGCTGTACGACCAGGTCGCGCGCTTCGAGCAGCTGCTCGCCGACCTGCTCGAGATCAGCCGATACGACGCGGGCTCGGTCGAGCTCGAACGCGAGTCGCAGAGCCTCAGCGACGTCGCCGAGCAGGTCGCCGAGTCGCTGCGCCAGGTCGCGTGGCAGCACGACACCGAGCTGCGCTTCCACGGCGCCGACGGCGACGACGTGGCGGAGATGGATCCGCGCCGCGTGCGGCGGATCCTGCGCAACCTCGTCGGCAACGCGATCGAGCACGGCGAGCATCAGCCGATCGACATCACGGTCGCCCAGAACGAGACGGCCGTTGCGGTCGGCGTGCGCGACTACGGACTCGGCATGCGGCCTGAGGATACGGCGCGCGTGTTCGACCGCTTCTGGCGCGCCGACCCCTCGCGCCAGCGCACGCTCGGGGGCACGGGCCTCGGGCTCTCGATCGCGCTCGGGGACGCGCGCCTGCACGGCGGATCCATCGACGTCTGGTCGCAGCTCGGCGTCGGCACCCACTTCGTGCTGACGCTGCCGCGCGGGGCCGCCGCCGACATGGTCGCGCCGATCCCCGTCGAGCCGCCCGACGCGCTCACGACGGGCGACCTCCGCGCGGGCAACGGCCCCGGCACCGAGACGCTGATCGTGCGGCAGCAGCAAGGCCGCGAGGAGGACACATGATGACGCGCAGGCGCCTCGCCGCGATCGCCGCGGGCCTCGTCACCGCGATCGGCCTCGCGGGCTGCTCGGGCCTGCCCACCGACGGCACGTTCCAGGCCGGCCTCCCGGCCGACGGGCCGGCCCAGGACGCCAGGTGGCAGTTCAGCGCCGAGGGCCCCGAGGAGGGCGCCGAGCCCGTCGCGATCGTGCTCGGCTTCCTCGACGCGGGCGAGAGCCCCGCGAACGACTGGGAGATCGCGCGCGAGTTCCTCACCGACGAGGCAGCGGCCGAATGGGATCCGGACGCCCGCGTCACGGTCGAGAACATCGAGGACCGCAACATCGGAGAGTTCAACGGCGAGGGCGACGAGGGCGAGGTGAGCGTCGCGGTGTCGCCCGCCGCCACGGTCGACGGATCCGGGCGCTATCAGCGCGCGAACGAGACCGTGCGCGCGCTCGACTTCGAGCTCGCGAGGGTCGACGGCGAGTGGCGGATCGCGTCTGCGCCCGACGGCGTCGTGATCCAGAACGAGACGTTCTCGAGCATCTTCCGCCCGCAAAGCCTCGTGTTCGCGGGGCCGGGCGACCGGCTGGTGCCCGACCTGCGGTGGTTCCCCGACGGCTCGGGCCTCGTGAAGGACGTCGTCACCGAGCTCGTCGAGGGTGGGCCCGCGCCCTGGCTCGAGCTCGCCGTCACGACGGCCTTCGACGACATCGAGCTGCGGGGCGTGAGCGCGAACGCGACGGACCAGGTCGTCACGGTCTCGCTCTCGAGCGCGGCCGAGGATGTCGGCGCGGCTCGCCGCGCGCGCATGCAGACCCAGCTGGAGGAGACGCTCGCGCCGCTCGGCTTCGAGGAGGTGCGCATGATGGTCGGCGATTCGCGGATCGTCGCGCCCGAGGACACTGTCACCTCGGTCGAGCCCGATGCGCGTGCCCTCGTCATGACGGAGGACGACTTCGGCTACCTCAGCGGCGGCGACATCACGCCGATCGAGGGGCTCTCCGCCATCATGCGCGCGCGCTTCACGTCCGAGAGCGACGCGGGTGACCCCGCGACGTCGATCGTGGTCGCCCCCGACCTGAAGAGCGCGGTCGTGCAGACCGAGGCCGGGGCGCTGTGGCGCGTCGACGCCGAGGCCGAGGAGTTCCGCGCGCTCAGCTACGAGGACGGCTGGCTCGCGCCCTCGCTCGACGCGTTCGGCTACGCCTGGTCGGCCGACCCCGGCGACCCCGACACGCTGCTCGCGTGGGGCGAGGGCGACGAACCGCTCGAGCTCGTGGGCGCTGCCGGCCTCACCTCCGTCTCGGCGCTGCAGCTCTCGCGCGACGGGGCGCGCATCGCGATCGCGGGCCGCCAGGACGACCAGGCCGTGCTCCTCGTCGCCGGCGTGCGGCGGGACGCGGACGGCGCGCCGATCGGCCTGTCCGGCGTGCAGGACGTCTCGGACCTCCCCTCGCCCGCCGAGTCGGTCGCGTGGGTCTCCGACACGGTCGTCGCGGCGCGCATCGCCGATTCCGGCACGACGCTCATCCACGAGCAGGAGGTCGGCGGCACGGCCGCGCGCCTCACCGCCAGCTTCGCCTCCGACTGGCTCACGTACGGCAACCCGCAGTCGCGCGAGCGCCTGCTGTCGTCCGACGGATCGATCTACGTGCGCAGCTCGACGACGTGGGAGCAGGCCGGAAGCGGCGTCGAGGTGCTCGCGACGCAGATGGGTGCGCCGCCCACGACCGGCCGGTAGGTCAGCGCGCTCACAGGCCGCGGATCCGCCGGTCGTCGTCCACAGACCGGTCTCGGGCGGGCGCGGGCCGCGAGGATGCCGTCATGGACGCGGCGAAGCGCATCGGCGACGCGCTCTCTGAGGCGCTCGCCTTCGTGCTGCCCGTCGCGTGCGCGGGCTGCGGCGAGGGCGGATCCGCGATCTGTGGGGCATGCCGCGCGGCGCTCGCGCCGGCGGTGACGGTCGCTCCCGCGGGCGGCCTCGTCGTGCACGCCGCGCTCGCCTACGAGGGGCGCGCGGCCGACGTGCTGCGCGCGTTCAAGGGGGAGGGGCGCACCGACCTCGCACGTCTGCTCGGCGCCGCGCTTCGCGCCGCGCTCGCGTCCGCGGCGGCGG
>JAJUIM010000382.1 GCA_029267645.1 Microbacterium sp. | reverse complement strand
CAACAAGATCGACGTGCCGGAGGCCGAGGAGCTCGCGGAGTTCGTGCGCGGCGACATCGAGGCGCTCGGCTACCGCGTCTTCGAGGTGTCGACGATCGCCCACCGAGGCCTCCGCGAGCTGACCTACGCGCTCGGCGAGATTGTCGAGGAGCACCGTCAGGCGACGCCGACGGAGGAGCCGCGCGAGCGCGTCATCATCCGCCCGAAGGGAGCCGAGGCCGACTTCACGGTCACGGCCGAGGGCGGCTCGTTCGGCACCCTGTTCCGCATCCGCGGCGCGAAGCCCGAGCGCTGGGTGCAGCAGACCGACTTCCAGAACGACGAGGCCGTCGGCTACCTCGCCGACCGGCTCGAGAAGATCGGCATCGAGGACGCGCTCTTCCGCGCGGGCGCGGTGCCGGGCTCGACCGTCGTGATCGGCGAGGGCGACGGCGTCGTCTTCGACTGGGATCCCTCGCTCAGCTCGGCCGCCGAGCTGACGCAGGCGCCGCGCGGCACGGATCCGCGTCTCGAGGGCAACCGGCGTCGCACGACGTCCGAGCGCCGCGACGCCTACAAGGCGCGGCAGGACGCGCGCACGATCGAGCGCGCGCTGGAGGAGGAGCGCCGCCTCGCGCGGCGCGATGACGACGAGTACGACTCAACGGAAGGAACCGCGTGACGGCATTCGCACGCCAGGATCTCGCAACAGCCAAGCGCATCGTCGTGAAGGTCGGCTCATCGTCGATCAGCGGCGACGCGTCGTGGCGCATCGACATGCTCGTCGATGCGATCGTGGAGGCGCGCTCGCGCGGACAGGAGATCATCCTCGTCTCGTCGGGCGCGATCGCGACCGCGGTCTCGCTCATGGACCTCGGCACGGGGAAGCCGAGCGACCTCGCGACGCAGCAGGCCGCGGCGGCCGTGGGCCAGAACGTGCTGCTGTGGCGCTGGCAGTCGAGCCTCGATCGCTTCGGCGTGCTGGCGGGGCAGGTGCTGCTGACGCTCAGCGACCTGCAGAACCCGACGCCGCGCAGCAACGCGCGCCGCGCGATCGACCGCATGCTCACGCTCGGGGTCCTCCCCATCGTCAACGAGAACGACACGGTCGCGACGCACGAGATCCGCTTCGGCGACAACGACCGCCTCTCGGCGCTCGTCGCCCACCTCATGAAGGCCGACGCCCTCGTGCTCCTGAGCGACATCTCGGCGCTCTACACGGCGCCGCCGGACCGCGAGGGGTCGCGGCCGATCGACACGATCGGCGCGCACGACGACCTGCGCGAGTTCGAGTTCGGCGGCAAGGTCGTCAACAGCGTCGGCACGGGCGGTGCGGCGACGAAGGCGACCGCCGGTCGCCTCGCGCAGGAGCACGGCGTGGGCGCGCTCGTGACGAGCGCCGACAACATCGGCGAGGCCCTCGCCGGCCATCATGTGGGAACCTGGTTCGCACCCGCCGAGACGCACCCGAAGACGGAGGCGATCGGCATCATCCTGCAGGACGACGAGCACGAGGAGCACGCATGACGACCGACACGCCCCAGGCGCGATTCGCCCTCGCCAAGCAGGCCACGCGCGAGATCGCACGCCTCACGAGCACCCAGAAGGCCGCCGCGCTCGGCGCGATCGCCGACGCCCTCGTCGCGAACGCGGCGCGCATCGTCGCCGCCAACGCGGAGGACCTCGAGCGCGGGCGCGCGAACGAGATCGGCGAGTCGCTCCTCGACCGCCTGGCACTCGACGAGGCGCGGATCGCGGCGCTCGCGAACGCGACGCGCGACGTCGCGGCGCTCCCGGATCCCGTCGGCCAGGTCGTGCGCGGTGAGCGGCTCGCGAACGGGATCCGCCTCGAGCAGGTGCGCGTGCCCTTCGGTGTCGTCGGCGCGATCTACGAGGCGCGCCCCAACGTCACCGTCGACATCGCCGCCCTCGCGCTGCGTTCGGGCAACACGGTCGTGCTGCGCGGCGGCAGCGCGGCGCTGTCGTCGAACATGGCGCTCGTCGCCATCATGCGCGAGGCGCTCTCGTCCGCCGGCATCACGCCCGAGGCGATCCAGACGGTCGACGAGTTCGGCCGCGACGGCGCGAACGCGCTCATGACGGGCCGCGGCCTCATCGACGTCCTCGTGCCGCGCGGGTCCGCGAAGCTCATCGAGACGGTCGTCACGACCTCGACCGTGCCCGTCAT
>JAJUIM010000094.1 GCA_029267645.1 Microbacterium sp. | reverse complement strand
GCTCGTCGCCCTCACGGGCGTGGCGGGATCCGGCAAGAGCTCGCTCGTGTCGGAGCAGCTGGCCACGCGCGACGGCGTCGTGTTCGTCGACCAGAGCGCGATCAAGGGATCCTCGCGCAGCAACCCCGCGACGTACACGGGCCTGCTCGAGCCGATCCGCAAGGCCTTCGCGAAGGCGAACGGCGTGAAGCCGGCGCTGTTCAGCTCGAACAGTGAGGGCGCGTGCCCGACGTGCAAGGGCAACGGCGTGATCACGACCGAGTTCGGCTTCATGCAGGGCGTCACGACGCCGTGCGAGGACTGCGGCGGGCGCCGGTTCATGGCGGAGGTCCTCGAGTACACGCTCGGCGGCAAGAACATTGCCGACGTGCTGAATCTGCCCGTCGCCGACGCGCTCGAGTTCTTCTCGGCAGGGGAGGGGCGCCTCCCTGCGGCCGTGAAGATCCTCACGCGGCTCAACGACGTCGGGCTCGGCTACGTCACACTCGGGCAGGCGCTCTCGACGCTGTCGGGCGGCGAGCGGCAGCGACTGAAGCTCGCGGTGCAGATGGCGGACGGCGCCGACGTCTACGTGCTCGACGAGCCGACGACCGGCCTGCACCTCGCCGACGTGGCCCAGATGCTCGAGATGCTCGACCGGCTCGTCGACGGCGGGTCGTCGGTCATCGTCATCGAGCACCACCAGGCCGTCATGGCGCACGCCGACTGGATCATCGACATGGGCCCCGGCGCGGGCCACGACGGCGGACGCGTCGTGTTCGAGGGCACGCCGGCGCAGCTCGTCGCAGACGGTTCGACCCTGACGGGCCGCCACCTCGCCGAGTACGTGGCGTAGCGGGATCCGCCGCGCTCAGGCGCGAGGAACGGGCGGGCCGAGCCAGAGCAGCACGCAGAACACGGTCGCGACCACGACGACGAGCACGACGCCCGCAAGCACGGCGTGGCGGATCACCCACGCGAGCACGCGCTCGATGAACGTTCGCGGCGCCTCGCTGGCCAGGCGCCACGTGCGCGCGAGGAGGCCCGCGCGATCCGTCGCGACCTCGAAGGGCCACGTCGCGAACGGGATCACCGACAGCGCCAGGCCGAGCACGCCGCGGCCGGCGCTCCAGCGGCCGTCGATCCAGACGATCACGGTGGCGACGCAGTAGGCGAGGAAGACGAAGCCGTGCACGCCGCCCGCCGCCGGCACGAGCGCATCGGTCACGCCCACGCCGCGCAGGATCATGGCGGTGATCAGGCCCGCCCATGTGACGACTTCCGCCAGCGCGAACGTCTTGAACAGGGCGCGTGGGGTCATACCGACACGGTATCCGGGCGAGACTATGGGGATCGTGTGGACGGAACCCGCGCGCCGATATATCATTCACGGATCGGCCAGGGGAGCGGCGATGACACGTATGGCCGGCACGGGTCGTCCCGAGGTCGTCTGTATCTGCGGATCCGCCCGATTCGCGGCGGATATGCGCGAGGCGAACCGCGATCTGACGTTCGCGGGCGTCATCGTGCTCGCACCTGCCGAGATCGACGTGCCGGTGACGCGCGACGTGAAGCCCGTGTTGGACGAACTGCACCTGCGGAAGATCGATCTCGCCGACAGGATCCTCGTCGTGAACCCGGGCGGGTACGTCGGCGAGTCGACCGCCCGAGAGATCGCGTATGCGCGTGCGGAGAGCAAGGCGGTGTCGTTCCTCGAGCCCGAGTGATCGGTGCGAGTGCGGGCGTCACGCGCCCTGTGTCGTGTGTGTTGCGGTGTTGCCGATAATGCACATTATGTCAGTTCACGGGAAACTGCTCGCGGTTGCACTCCCTCACGCACTTCGACCACTCCCGCCGAAGCCTAGCTTGGCCAGCACGCGACGCGACGCGTGGTTCCAGCCCGATTCGCGCACCCAGGTACGTTCGACTCCGACGTCGTACCCCGCGAGATCCATCCACGGGAATAAATCCCGCGCCAGCGCGGTTCTCCCCCGCATGACATCACTCGAACTCGGCCTCGACACCTTCGGCGGCGTCACGCTGGACGCGGACGGAGCGCCGCTTCCCCACCCCCAGGTGATCCGCGACCTGGTGGACGACGCGATCCTCGCCGACGAGGTCGGCCTCGACTTCTTCGGCGTCGGCGAGCATCACCGGCCCGATTTCGCGGTGTCGAGCCCCGAGATGGTGCTCTCCGCGATCGCGTCGCGCACGGAGCGGATCCGGCTCGGTTCCGCAGTGACTGTGCTGAGCTCCGACGACCCCGTGCGGGTCTTCGAGCGCTTCGCGACGCTCGACGCGGTCTCGAACGGGCGCGCCGAGATCGTCGCGGGCCGCGGATCCTTCATCGAGTCGTTCCCGCTGTTCGGCTACGACCTCGCGCAGTACGAGGTGCTGTTCGAGGAGAAGCTCGACCTCCTCTCGCGACTGTTGACCGAGGAGCCCGTCACGTGGCGCGGCACGACGCGCGCCGCGCTCGAGGAACAGCGCGTCTTCCCGACGACCGAGGCCGGCCTGCGTGCATGGGTCGGCGTCGGCGGCAGTCCTGAGTCGGTCGTCCGCACCGCGCGGCACGGATTCGGCCTCTTCCTCGCGATCATCGGCGGCTCGGCCCAGCGCTTCGCGCCGTACGTCGATCTCTTCCACCGCGCGCAGGACGAGCTCGGGCGCGAGCACCAGCCGATCGCCGTGCACTCCCACGGCCTCGTCGCGGAAACCGACGAGCAGGCGCGTGAGATCACGCGCCGCGGCTGGATCGCGATGCGGACGCAGATGGGCCGCGAGCGCGGCTGGCCGCCGCCCGAGGTCGGCGACTTCGAGCGCGAGATCGAGGGCGGTGCGCTGTACATCGGCGGGCCGGAGACGGTCGCACGGAAGATCGCGGCCACGGTGAAGACGCTCGGCGTCGACCGCTTCGACCTCAAGTACGACCAGGCGAAGGTCGGCCACGGCGACCTCACTCGCTCCATCGAGCTCTACGGCACGAAGGTCGTGCCGATGGTGCGGGACATGCTGAGCTGACGCGGCGGGTGCGTCGGAGCGAGCTCCCTATGCGCGTGTACTCCGCAGGGCGCTCGGCCTGCCCACCTCCTTCGCCGGCTGACCTCAGAAGTCGCCCCGCTGTGGGGTCGGCGTGTGCCACGGTGTGAGGGTCATCTCGAGTCCGTCGATGATGTCGGCGGATTCGACGTCGACCGCGCGGGGTGCGCCCGCCCAGGGGGCGATGTAGAACGTGAGCGCCTCCGGCCGGCCCGTCGGTGCGCGCCATTCGAGTTCGGCGCGGACCGTCTCGCCCGGCGCGATCGTCACGGGCGAGTCCGGAATCGCCTCCCGCATCGCGGTGACGTCCTGCACCGTGATGACGGGCCGGATCGCGTTGCCGTCCTCGCCTGCGAACGCGAGGTCGGGAGCGCCGTGGAGCGCGCAGGGCTCCGACCCGACGTTCTCTGCGGAGAACGCGAGGTAGCGCGCACCGGTCGCCGCATCGGTTCCCGCGATCTCGACCTCCAGGTCCTCCGCTGCGCACCTGCCCTCGAAACCGGGCGCGACCGTTTCCGCGACCGGTGCGGGGACATCGGTCGGGCCCGGCGTCGGCTCCGCGGGCTCCTGTGCGACTTCCGTCCGGGTCGACTCGGCGGCGCCGTACGTCACCGATGCGAGCGCGACCCCGGCCACCGCCCCGGCGACGAGGCATGCGGCGGCGATCCCGTACGTGCGCCTGCGCCACACGCCGTCAGGGCGCGGCGCGGCGACGAGCGCGGTCGCGATCGCCGGGATCCAGCCCCACAGCACGCCCCACCGCGCCGCCTCGAGGAGGGCGGGCACCGTGAACCCGCGGATGTGGGATCCGCCGAGCCCGCCGAAGGTCTGCACGCCCAGCAGCCACTCCCCGATCTGCGCGATGCCGACCACGCCGACGCCCGTGACGACGAACAGCACCCACAGGATCAGCGCGCGCGTCCACCACGGCCGCGCCTTCGTCGCAGCGTGCACGAAGATCGAGAACGCGGCGAGGGCGAGCCCCAGCGTGAGCAGCAGCGCCAGCCAGGTCAGGTCCGGCCACGGCGCGACCGCGTAGCTCGCGCGCGCGGGAACGATCGTCGGCAGCCAGAACTCGAGCGCGTTCCGCAGCTGCGCCGGGCCGCGCCACGCCAGCGCGCGCTGCAGCGCATCTGCGGCGACCGCGGCGAGCACGCCGAGCACGGGATACGCGATCCAGCCGAGCACGTGCACCCCGCGCGGTGCCCGCTGCCGCACACGCCGGTATTCCTGGATGTTCGTCACCGGATCAGTGTCGCAGACGCGGCGGGCGCAGCTCACAGCCCGCAATCCGTGGATGCGAGAATCGTCGGCATGCAGGCACTCTCGACACCCGGCCGTCGGTTTCGACGTTGCACGCCGGACATCTCGAGTGCTCCCGGGTGCCTTCACTCCCCCGCGAGCGGAACCGATGCACGGCGGTGACACCGCTCGGTCGGCGGATTCGCTCATGGTCTTCATTCATGGCGGGGGCGTCGCGAGCTGGATGTGGGACGAACAGATCGCGAGTTTCGGCGCTCGGCACGCGACGTATGCACCTGACCTCCCGGGGCATGGCGCGCGCTTCTCCGAGCAGTTCGTCTCGATCCGCGACACCGCGGAAGAGCTCGCCGAGGCCCTCCAAGCGCGCCCCGAGCACGATCGCACGGTCATCGGCTTCTCACTGGGCGGACAGATTGCGCTCGAGCTCGCGGCGCACTATCCAGACCTCGTGACGCGACTCGTCGTTGTGAGCGCGCTTGCCAACGGATATCCACTGGCGCCCGCTGCCGAAATGCTTGTCCGCGCGGCCGCGCCGCTCGCTCGTATGCCGTGGTTCGCACAGAGGCAAGCGGCGTCGCTTGGTATCCCGCCCATGAAGCTTGACGCGTACCTGCGAGACTCGAAGCGCCTGGCGACGCCGACCCTGGTGGCGGTCACCCGAGCGAACGCCCGCTTCCGCCTGCCTGCATCGTGGGACGATTACGAGGGTGCATCTCTGTTCCTTGCAGGCCGGAACGAACCTCGCATGGTGCGGCGGGGCCTAGCGTCACTCGCCGAACGCTCCTCGCGCGGCGAGTATCGTCTCCACGCTACCGCGGGCCACGAGATCCCGTTCCAGCATGGTGACTGGCTTGCGGAGCAGGTGGCGGGACACGTTCATCGCGACTGACGCGCATCGCGCAGCCCGCCCAGTATGCGGATCTCGACGAGTGCTCGCCACCCCCCTTCGCCGATCGGCGCGGGCTTCGTAGCGTTGCTCGTCACCGGGACGAGAGTCGTTCGCGGTCGGAAGGAGGATCATCATGAACGAGCCGCAGAGCCCCGTCGTCGACAAGAACTACAACCTCGTCTGCGTGCTGGAGGCCTCGCTCCGCAACGTCTGGCAGCTCGAGACCTACATCACCGACGCCGAGCAGGGCGGCGACTCCGAACTCGCCGACTGGTTCCGAAAGATCCAGCACAACAGCCGCAAGGCGGGCGAACAGGGCAAGCAGATGCTCGCCCAGCGCCTGCAGCAGGAAGAGACCTGACACAGTTCATCGGGTGCCCGCGTTCAGCGCGGGCACCCGATGCGTGTCAGGTCTGCGTCACTTCTCGAGGCCGAACAGCGGCCAGACCTCATCGAGCGACATGGGCCGAGCCTCGCGTCAGGCGTGTGCGAGCCCCGCTCCCCTGCCGCCCGCCTCGCGTTCCGCCGCCTGCGCGAACCCCTCGAGCACCTGCGCGACGCCCTCGTCGGCGCACGCGGGCGCGCGGCGGTCAGCGACGCGGACCACCGACTCGTGCGCGCCCTCGACCGCGTAGGCCGTGCCCGCCCACGTGAGCATCGCGATGTCGTTCGGCATGTCTCCGAACGCGACGACCTCGGAGGCGCCGATGCCGCGCTCGGCGCACAGGGCGGCGAGGGCGCTCGCCTTCGTCACGCCCGCAGCGCTCACCTCGATGAGCCCCGGCACCGACCACGTCACGGTCGCGCGCTCCCCCACCGCCGCGGTGACGGCCTCGCGCAGTTCGTCGGAGTCGACGCCGGGTGCTCGCACGAGCAGCTTCACTGCGGGATCCGTCCAGACCTCTTCGAGCGGACCGCGCGGCGCGTGCGGCATCGGGAAACCCTCGCGGAAGTCCGGCGACAGGCGGATCCCCTCCGCGCACTCGATCGCGAACTGCGCGCCCGGCAGCCGAGCGGTGACATCGCGGGTCAGCGCGAGTCCCATCTCCGGCCCGATGCCCCGCAAGTGCACGATCTCGCCGGCGCGCGCGTCGTACGTGATGGCGCCGTTCGACGCGATGACGCTGCCGTGGCGGCCGATGTGGCGACGGAGCGGCTCGATCCACCGCAGCGGGCGTCCCGTGACGAACACGACCGGGATCCCCGCCGCATCGACGCGCTGCAGGACGCTCGCCGTGTAGGCGGGCACCTCCGTGCTATCGGCCGCGAGCAGCGTGCCGTCGAGGTCGGTCGCGATGAGCACGGCCGAGCCTCAGGCCTGCGAATCGCGGCCGATGGCGAGCCGCATCTCGTACTCGATGCCGTACGGCGGTAGCTCGTAGTCGAGCCGCTCGCCCGTGTCGCGGAAGCCGCGGCGCTCGTAGAAGGCGATCGCGCGCGGGTTCTCGGCGTGCACGTGCAGGGTCAGCGTGTCGGCCCGCTCGGCCGCCCACGCGATGATTCCGTCGAGCAGCGCGTCGGCGACGCCCGCCTGCGCGCCGCGCGCGGCCGGATCCACGAACACGCCGACGAGCATGGGCCCGCGGGCCGCGTCGACGAAGCCGCGCATGACGCCGAGCCACGTGCCGTCGGCGTCGATCGCCGCGAGGCCGATGTTGCCCGGTTCCTCGTTGCGCGCAGCGCGCAGCCGCCAGATGTCGTCGCCGAGCACGGCCGCTGCGGCGTGCGTCTCGCCGTACGCGATGGGCGTGTCGGCGAGCATGCGCAGGCGGATCTCGCGGAAGGCGCGCCAGTCGTCCGCCCCGAAGCGGCGCACCGTGAAGCCCGTCACGACGCCGCCTCCTGCACCGCGGCCGCACCGACGAGGGCGCCGAGGGGCTCCCGCAGCTGCTCGAGCCGCTCGATCCACGGCTCTGCCATGCCGCCCGCGGCGACGAGCGCGTCGAGCTCCGCGAGCGTCGCCCACCGCGACCCCGCCACCTCCTCGGGATC
>JAJUIM010000433.1 GCA_029267645.1 Microbacterium sp. | reverse complement strand
CGCACGTCGTCGGCGGCCTGTACGACGGCCTCGAGCTCGTCGCCCGTCGCGGTGAGCAGGCGCACCCACTCGTCGTCCTCGAGCGATCCGGGATCCTGCGCCGCGCGCTCCACGACCGCCGCGATGAGTCCGCCGGCCGCCCCCTCCATTGGGTCGCCAACAATTGTGGGTGTCCGCACCCCGTCACCCGCATTTTTTGGCGACCCATGCTGTGGGGCGCCCTCGCGCGCGAGGCCGGTGTCGGGATCGGCGAGGGCGTCGACGGCGGGGCGCAGCTCGGGGTCGACCCAGTCGGCGCCGAGGAACTCGGGGTGGGCCGTGAGGCGCTCGCGCAGCTCGAAGCCCAGCTCGGCCGTGCGCGCGGCGAGGTCGTCGAGGTGGGGCCACGGGCGTTCGGGATTCACGTGGTCGGCCGTGAGGGGCGAGACCCCGCCCCAATCGTCCGCGCCCGCGCGCGCGAGCAGCTCGAGCTCGACCGTGTCCTGCAGGTTCGGCGGCACCTGCACGCGCATATCGGGCCCGAACACGAGGCGCGTGACCGCGACGGCGCGGACGTAGTCGATGAGGGCGGCGTCGGGGGCGTTCTGCATCGCCGTGCGCGGCTTGGCGCGGAAGTTCTGCACGATCACCTCCTGGATGTGCCCGTGCTTCTCGTGCGCCGCGCGCAGCGCGACCGCCGACTCCGCGCGATCGCGCGCGGTCTCGCCGATGCCGACGAGGATCCCGGTTGTGAAGGGGATCCGCGCCTCGCCCGCGTCGTCGAGCAGCTGCAGGCGCACGGCCGGATCCTTGTCGGGCGACCCGTAGTGCACCTCGCCGCGGTTCTCGTAGACCGCGCGCGAGGTCGTCTCGAGCATGACCCCCATCGACGGCGCGACGGGCCGCAGCATCGCGAGCTCGTCGGGCCGCATGACGCCGGGGTTGAGGTGCGGCAGCAGGCCCGTCTCCTCGCGGATCAGCCGTGCCATCGCGCCCACGTACTCGAGCGTCGAGGCGTACCCGTGCTCATCGAGCCACGCGCGCGCCTCGGGCCAGCGGTCCTCGGGCCGGTCGCCGAGCGTCAGCAGCGCCTCCTTGCAGCCCTGCGCAACCCCCTGCCGCGCGACCGCGAGCACCTGCTGCGGGCTCATGTAGGCCGGCTTCCGCTTCGCGAGCAGCTGACCCGGGGTGTCGACGAAGACGCAGTAGTGGCAGCGGTCGCGGCACAGCGTCGTGAGCGGGATAAACACCTTGCGCGAATACGTGATGATGCCCTCGCGCCCCGCGCGGCGCAGCCCCTCGTCTCGCGCGTGCGACGCGAGGTCGAGCAGGCGTTCGAGGTCGTCCCCTGTCGCGCCGAGGAGCGCCTCGGCGTCGTCGACCTCGAGGCGCTCGCCGCGCGCAGCGCGATCGAGCGTCGTGGATACGGGAGAGGGATCGATGAGCGTCATCGTTTTCAGTCTCCCACCGCGGCGCGCGGGCGGGCGCGCGATCGGGGGATCCGCGCATGTCGCCGCGCGGGAATGCGCGGGGTGCGAGGATAGGTGCCATGGTCAGGCTGCTCGTGGATTCCGAGACTCTCGAGGTGCAGCTCGCTCCGCTCGAGCGCGCCCTCGCCCACCGCAAGGAGAGCGTGCGCATCGATCGATCGCGCATCGCGAAGGTGCAGCTCACGGAGGATCCCTTCACGTGGCTGCGCGGCGTGCGCTCGCCCGGATCCCACGTGCCCGGCCGCCTCGCCTACGGCACGTGGAAGTCGGTCTTCGGCGACGACTTCGCGGCCGTCCGCCTCGGGCGCCCCGGTGTCGTG
>JAJUIM010000473.1 GCA_029267645.1 Microbacterium sp. | reverse complement strand
TGGATCGGCAGGCCGACCTTGCGCGCGTCCTTCGCCGTGCGCGGGCCGATCGCGGCGATGACCGTCTGATCGGGGATCTCGGGGAACTGCTCGCGCACCTGCGTCGCAACCGAGCCGCTCGTGACGAGGATCGCGTTGATGCGGCCGTTGTTCACGTCGCGCTCCGCGCGCTCCGTCGCGGGCACGCCGACCGTGCGGTACGCGACGACGGCCGAGACGTCGTGGCCCGCCTTCTGCAGCTTGGTCGACAGCACGGGCTTCGCGATCTCGCTGCGCAGGGCGAGGACGCGCTGCGGCTCGCTCTCGCGCGCGATGAGCTCGCTCGCGAGCCCAGACGCCGAGTTGTCGTCCTCGGGCACGAGGCTCACGGGGTACCCGACGGCCGTGAGCGCGGCCGCCGTCGTCTCGCCGACCGCGGCGATGCGCGTCGAGGCGGGGACCTTCGCGCCGTACGCGTGCAGCACGTCGACCGTCGTGGCGCTCGTGACCGTCAGCCACGAGAACTCGCCCGCTGCGAGGTCGGCGATCGCCTGCTCGAGCCCCGAGGTGTCCTCGGGCGGCGCGAAGTTGATGAGCGGCGACACGACGGGCACGGCGCCCTTCGCGCGCAGCTTCGCCGCGACGTCGTCGCCCCAGGGACCGCCGCGCGGCACGAGCACGCGCCACCCGGTCAGGGGCTTGTCTGCCTTGGCTTCCTTCATCATGAGCTGGGGGCTGCCTCTCTCATCACGATGTCGGCCGCCCCGTTGTCCAGCAGCCGACGCGCGAGGTCGCTTCCGATCTCACGTGCACGGACCAGCAGGCCCGAGCTGTCGGCAGCCGCACCGCTGCCACGTGCCCGAATATACCCTTCAATCAGGGATTCGGAAGCCGAGATACGCTCGGTGTGGTCAAGCGTGACGTCTTCGTGAGGTGCGCCGCCGTACACCGCGACGCGCACGTGCACGGCGCCGTCGGCGATCTCGGCGTGCGCGCCGACGGGCGCGTGGCAGCCGGCCTCGACGCCGCCGAGGATCGCGCGCTCGAGGGTCACGGCGAAGCGCGTGAGGGGCGCGTCGAGCTCGCCGAGCCACGCGAGCAGCTGCGGATCCGCGTCGGCGACCGTCTCGACCGCGAGGGACGCCTGGCCCGCCGCCGTCGGCCACGTCGCGAGCGGCCTGCGCTCGACCGCGAGGCCCGCGACCGTCGGCGCCTGGTCGGCGCCGTCGGCGTCGACGCGCACGAGGCCCGCCGCGGCGAGCACGACGGCATCGAGCTCGCCGTCGCGCACGCGGCCCATGCGCGAGTCGATGTTGCCGCGCAGGTCGTGCACCGTGACGCCGGGGTTGGCGCGGCGCACCTGCGCCATGCGGCGCGGGGATCCGGTGCCGACGCGGGCGCCGCCCGGTAGATCCTCGAGCACGGCGCCGTCGCGCGTGATGATGACGTCGCGGGCGTCGGCGCGCGGCGGGGTCGCCGCGATCAGGAGGCCCGGCGCCTGCTCGACCGGCAGGTCCTTCAGGGAGTGCACGAGCAGGTCGCACTCGCCC
>JAJUIM010000273.1 GCA_029267645.1 Microbacterium sp. | reverse complement strand
GGCGCGCCGGGGCTCGAGATCTGGGGCCCGTACGAGGATCACGACCTCATCCGCGACGCGATCGTCGAGGCGGGCGCCGAGTTCGGGCTCGTGCCCGTCGGATCGCGCGCCTACCCGTCTAACACGCTCGAGTCGGGCTGGATCCCCTCGCCCCTGCCCGCCGTGTACTCGGGCGAGGCCGAGGCCGACTACCGCCGCTGGCTCGGCGCCGACAGCTACGAGGCGACGGGCACGCTCGCAGGATCCTTCGTCTCAGACGACATCGCCGACTACTACCTCACGCCGTGGGAGCTCGGCTACGGATCCTTCGTGAAGTTCGACCACGACTTCATCGGGCGCGACGCGCTCGAGAAGATCGACCCCGCGACCCAGCGGCGCAAGGTCACGCTCGCGTGGAACGCCGAGGACCTCACGAAGATCTTCGGCTCGCTCTTCGACGTCGACGGCCCCCAGTACAAGTTCTTCGACCTGCCGCTCGCGAACTACGGATCCGCCAACTACGACTCCGTCATCGACGCCGACGGCAACGTGGTCGGCTTCTCGATGTTCACGGGCTACAGCGCGAACGAGCGGCGCGGCCTGTCGCTCGCGACCGTGGCTCCCGACGTGCCCGAGGGCGCCGAGGTGCGGGTCGTGTGGGGCGAGCCGGGCGGCGGCACGAACAAGGCGTCGGTCGAGCCGCACGAGCAGATCGAGGTGCGCGCGGTCGTGAGCCCCGTGCCGTACGCGACCGTCGCCCGCGAGACCTACCACGGAGGATGGCGCACGGGATACGCCAAGTGACGCACGCCTGACCGGGGGCTCGGGCTCGATCCGCGGATCGCCCGGGCCCCTCGTCGTGCCGGCCTGACCCCCTGCTCCGCGAGAGGATCGAGTGCATGAGTCTGCGATACGCCCTCCTCGCCCTGCTGCGCGTGGGGCCGAAGTCGGGGTACGACCTGCAGAAGCAGTTCGACACGTCCGTCGGCCACCTGTGGCATGCGCCGGACAGCCAGATCTACCCCGAGCTGCGGCGGATGGAGGAGGCCGGGCTCGTGCGCGGGGAGGAGCAGGTGCGCGGCACCCGTGGCAGCCGGCGGGTGTACCACGTGACCCCCGAGGGCGAGGCCGACTACCTCGCCTGGATCGACGGGCCCCTCGCCTACACCCGCGTGCGCGAGCCCGCCTCGCTCAAGGCCGCCTATCTCGAGGCGGCCTCGCCCGAGGCCGCGCGCGCGTTCCTCGAGGAGCACATCCGGCACTGGCGGGCCGAGCTCGACCAGTGGGAGGCCGAGCTCGCCCGCATCGACGCCCGCACGTCGCCCATGCTGCAGGATCGCCTCGCCGTCACGCCCGAGGACGACCACGACCGCGTCGTCGCATTCAAGCGGCTGGGCTACGAGAACCTCACGGGCCGCGCCCGGGCCGAGATCGCCTGGGCGCAGCGGGGGTTGGAGGTTGTGGGGAGGTTTCCCGTGCGGGGATGATCCTCCGCCATGCGGGGACACCAAACCCGATGATGGACACCAAGCTTGGTGTCCGACCTCGGGTTTTGTGTCCTTGCGGCGGGGCGGGGCCTCCGTCAGTCGGACGTTCGGTGCTTCGGGACGGGGATCTGCAGCATGACGATCGCGCCCAGCACGGCGGCGCCGGCGTACAGGAAGAAGACGCCCGGGTAGCCGTTGCCCGAGGCGATCATGAGGCCCGTGATGAAGACGACGCCGTTGAGGACGAGCTGGCTGTCGATCCGGATCGACATCGCCGCGAGCAGGATGGCGGCGACGACGAACCAGATCGTCGTGACCCCCTTGATCCCCTTCGCGTCGGCGAGACGCGACGAGATCGTGATCCCGGCCACCGCGCCGACGTTGAGGATGAACAGCATCACGAGCGAGTCGGCGACCGGGTAGCCCGCGGCGTTCATGATCTTCGGCGGCCACGAGTTCATGCCGTAGACGAGCACGAGGCCCATGAAATTCGCGACCCACAGCCCGATCGTCGCGCGCAGGTACTTGGGCTTGAGGGTGTCGAGGATCCCGACCTTCTCGCCCTGCTCGACGGTCGGCACGGGCTGCGTGATGTGCTCGGCCGTCTCGGGGAGCCGGAAGAACATGAGGATCGACAGCAGCAGGCCGCCGAGGCCGCCGTAGAAGAGCCACTCCCAGTGGTCGCCGACGAGAATCGCGATGAGCGATGCCGCGACCGCGCCCACGTGGTAGCCGGTCATGACGAAGCCGTTGGCGCGCGAGCGGCGCTCGGGCGGCGCGGCCTCCTGGATCATCGCCAGCGCCACGGGCATGCAGCCGCCGAGGCCGATGCCGGCGAGGAGCCGGAGAACGCCCATTGCGAAGGGATCCGGGAAGACGGGGATCAGCAGCGTCAGGATCGAGAACGACAGCGCCGCGACGATGAGCGGCCAGCGCCGGCCGAAGCGGTCAGAGATCGGGCCCATGATGGCGGCGCCGATGCCGACGCCCACGAGCGAGAGGGTGACGACGACGTTGAGCGCGCCGAGGTCCATGCCCACGGGGCCGGAGAGGGTGGGCAGCGCCGCGCCGAGCGCGACGATGTCGTATCCCTCGAAGACGACGGTGAACCAGCAGAGGAAGGTGATCCATCTTCCGCCGGTTCGGGATCCTGTCGTGGGCCGGAGCGTCTGCGCCATCGGCGTCCTTTCTCTGCGCATCGTTGCGAGGCCCTCCGCCGTGGAGGGCTCAGACAGCTTCGACGCCTGAGAGGCCCGACGAAAACCGTCCTCCCGCTGACCGGAACGTTTCGGATGCGCCCGCCCCGCCAGTGGACACCAATTCCGAAGAAGGACACCAAGCTTGGTGTCCGAAGCCGGGTTTGGTGTCCGCGGGCCGAAGGACGGCGACGAAGGATTCCCCTACCGCACGTACGACGGCAGCTCCGCGGGCTCGCTCGGGCGACGGACGTTCGTCAGGTCGATCCCGTAGTCGCCAGCGAAGACGGCCCGTGATCCGGTGTAGACGCCCTCGGCGTTCTCATCGAGCGTGAAGACGCGGGCTCCGCGCAGCCGGTGATTGTCGGATCCGCCGAGCCCGTACGGTCCGAAGCCGGTTCCGGGGCCGTATCCGAGCTCGATGCCGTAGTAGTTGCCGACGTACGTGTTGATGTGGTCGTGGCCGACG
>JAJUIM010000084.1 GCA_029267645.1 Microbacterium sp. | reverse complement strand
CTGCGGTTGAAGCGGCGCGCGTTCTGCTCGGGGCGGAACGTGTAGATGCCGCCGTCGGCGTGGCGGTACGCCTTCATGCCCTCGAAGACCTCCTGCGCGTAGTGCAGGACGGCCGCCGCTGGGTCGAGCGAGATCGGACCGTACGGCTGCACGCGGGGACGGTGCCAGCCGCCCTTCTCGGACCAGCAGATGTCGACCATGTGGTCGGTGAAGACGGTGCCGAAGCCCGGATCCTCGAGCAGCTCCGCGCGCTGCGCGGAGGTCTTGGCTGCAAGGTTCTTCGTGACCTGGAACGCGAGGCGTGCCGGGGAGGAGGTGTCGGTCGAGGCGGTCGTGCTCATGTGTGTTTCCTGTCTGCGAGGCGGTGCGCGCGAGAAGTCTTCAGTCTCCGAGACGAGCCGCGATGGCGTCGCCGATCTCAGAGGTCGTCCGCGGATCCGAGCCGCGGGCGGCGATGTCGTCCTCGACCGCGCGCGTGACGCGCGCGGCCTCCGTGGTCAGCCCGAGGTGATCGAGCAGGAGGGCGATCGAGCCGATGGCCGCGGTCGGATCGGCTTTCTGCTGGCCCGCGATGTCGGGCGCCGAACCGTGCACGGGCTCGAACATCGAGGGGAATTCGCCCGCCGGGTTCAGGTTCCCCGAGGCGGCGAGGCCGATGCCGCCGGTGATCGCTCCGGCGAGGTCGGTGAGGATGTCTCCGAAGAGGTTGTCGGTGACGATGACGTCGAATCGGCTGGGGTCTTCGACCATGTGGATCGTCGCCGCGTCGACGTGCATGTAGTCTACGGCGACGTCGGGGTGCGACGCGCCGACCTCCGCCACGATGCGGGCCCAGAGCTTGCCCGCGTTGACCATGACGTTCGTCTTGTGCACGAGGGTCAGCTTGCCGCGGCGACGGGCCGCGAGCTCGAACGCGTACTCGACGACGCGGCGCACGCCGTGGGCGGTGTTGACGCCGAGCTCGTTGGCGATCTCGTGGTCGGTGCCCTGACGGATCACGCCGCCGTTGCCGACGTACGCGCCCTCGGTGCCCTCGCGGACGACGACGAAGTCGACCTCGCCCGGATCCTTCAGCGGCCCGGGCACGGTCGGGTACAGCTTCGACGGGCGCAGGTTCACGTAGTGGTCGAGCGCGAAGCGCAGGCCGAGCAGCAGGCCGCGCTCGATGTTGGCGTCAGCGAGGCGCGGATCGTTCGGCGTGCCACCCACCGCGCCGAGCAGGATCGCGTCGTGCGAGGCGATCGCTGCGAGATCCTCGTCGGTCAGCACGTCACCCGTCGCGAGGTAGCGGTCGGCGCCGAGCGAGAAGCGGGTCTTCTCGAACACGACCTCCGACGACGCGGTCGCGGCGTCGAGCACCTTCTCGGCCTCCGCGATGACCTCCGGACCGATGCCGTCACCGGGGATGACGGCCAGCTTCACGACGCGCGACATAGGGCTCCTTGGCTGCGAAGGGATCTGTGGGGCCGGGCGGGTCACCTCGTGGCGCCCTTGCGGCTTCCTCCCAGCGTAGTCGCCGCCACGACGCACGCGATCACGAGCAGGGCCGCGCCGATGAGCGACGTCGCCACGACGCCGCCGTCGAAGGCGACCGTCGCCGCCTCGCGCAGCGCCTCCCCCGCGGATCCGCCGATCTCGCTCGCGGCGTTGACGGCGCCCGCGAGCGTCTCCTCGGCGTGGCTCGCGAGCGACGCCGGCACGCCGTCGGGCACGACGAGCGTCGCGCGGTACCAGGCCGTGAGGATCCCGCCGAGGATCGAGGTGCCGAGCACGGCGCCGAACTCGTACGCCGTCTCGCTGATCGCGCTCGCGGCGCCCGCCTTGTCCGGCGGCGCCGACGAGATGATGAGCTCGCCCGACACGGTCTGCGCTGCACCGGTACCCGCGCCCATGAAGACGAACGCGAGCACGAGCATCCAGACGTCCTGCGCACCGGCGACGGCGACGAGGATCAGCCCGGCAACCGCGATCACGAGCGCCGAGGGCACGACGACCGACGGCGAGAAGCGGCGGGCGAACGGCGTGACGATGAAGCCGCTCGCGATCGAGCACACCGCGCCGGGGATGAGCGCCATGCCCGCGACCATCGGCGTGAGGCCCACGATCATCTGCAGGTGCTGCGAGACGAAGTAGAGGAACCCGATGTACGCCATGATGCAGCACAGGTTGATCGCGAGGGATCCCGAGAACGTGCGGCGACGGAACAGCGACATGTCGAGCATGGGGTGCGGGATGCGGCGCTGACGGCGCACGAACAGCCAGCCGAAGACGAGTCCGAAGGCGACGGGCACGAGCCCGATCCAGCCGGCGACCGCGA
Source organism: Microbacterium sp. (assembly GCA_029267645.1). Taxonomy (GTDB): domain Bacteria; phylum Actinomycetota; class Actinomycetes; order Actinomycetales; family Microbacteriaceae; genus Microbacterium. The sequence goes on along the minus strand of JAJUIM010000084.1, from coordinate 5,287 downwards.
TCTCCTTGATGCCGTAGGCGAGCGGCGCGAGCGCGAGCATCGACAGCAGGATCCCCCACCCGTCGATCGGGCCCGGGTTCGGGTCGCGGCTCTCTCGCAGGAAGAAGGGGGCGAGGATCAGCATGAGCGCGAGCATCGGCACGGCGAGCAGGAACACGCTCTGCCACGGGAAGTGCTCGATGAGGAAGCCGCCGACGATGGGGCCGAGCGCGCCGCCGGCCGCGAACATGCCCGACCACGCGGCGATCGCGATCCGACGCTGATCGCGGTGGCGGAACGTCGAGCGCAGCAGCGACATCGTCGACGGCATGAGCGCGGCGCCGAAGATGCCCATGCCTGCGCGCGCCGCGATGAGCCACTCGGCGGTCGGCGCGAACGCCGCGCCGACCGACACGAGCGTGAAGCCGACGGCGCCCGTGAGGAGGATCCGGCGCCTGCCGAAGCGGTCGCCGAGGCTCCCCGCCGTGACGAGCAGGCCCGCGAGCACGAGCGAGTACGCGTCGATGATCCAGAGCTGCTCGGCGCTCGTGGGCTCGAGGTCGCGGGCGATCGCCGGCAGCGCGAAGTTGAGGATCGTGTTGTCGATCGAGACGAGCAGGACGGGCAGCATGAGCACGACGAGCGCCGCCCAGCCGCGCCAGTCGGCGCGCGGGCCGTCGGTCGCGATCGCGTCGGTCGAGACGTGCATGAGGGGATCCTCGTCGGGGATGCTGAGCGGATGGCGGGAGACGGGCCGCGCCCCGCCCGTCCGGAGACGAGCGGGGCGCGGCCTGCGGAGGGGTTACTCTTCGACGATCTCGATCTGTCGGATGACGCGCGCGTCGATCGAGGCGCCGATCTCCTCGACGACCTCCTCGGGCACGCGCTTGTCGACCGTGACGACCGAGAGCGCCTCGTCGCTCGTGCCGCGCGAGACCTGCAGGCCGTCGATGTTGATGCCGTTGTCGCCGAACTTCTCGGCGTACACGGCCACGATGCCCGGGCGGTCCTTGTAGAGGATCACGAGGTGGTGGTCGGCGAGCGGCGCGTCGAGCTCGTAGCCGTTGATGCCGACGAGCTTCTGCACCATGCGGGTGCCGGCGAGCGTACCGGCGACCGACAGCACCGTGCCGTCGGCGAGCGTGCCCGTGAGCGTCGTGAGGTTGCGGAACTCGGGGCTCTCCTTCTCGACCGTCATGCGCGTGTCGATGCCGCGCTGCTCGGCGAGGACGGGCGCGTTGACGTACGAGACCTTCTCGCTCACGACGCTCGTCAGGATGCCCTTCAGCGCCGCGAGCTTGTAGACGCTGACGTCGTAGTCGGCGAGCTCGCCGCGCACGTCGATCTCGAGGCTCGTGAGCGCGCCGTGCGCGATGCCGCTGAAGACCTGGCCGAGCTTCTCGACGAGGGCGATGCCGGGGCGCACGAACGGATCGATCGCGCCGCCCGCGACGTTGACGGCGTCGGGCACGAGGTCGCCCTCGAGCGCAAGCTTGACCGAACGCGCGACCGAGATGCCCGCCTTCTCCTGCGCCTCGGTTGTCGACGCGCCGAGGTGGGGCGTGACGACGGCGCTCGGCTGGCGCGTGATCGCGTCGTCGGTCGGCGGCTCGCTCGTGAAGACGTCGATGCCGGCGCCCGCGATCTCGCCCGCCTCGAGCGCGGCCGCGAGGGCCTGCTCGTCGATGAGGCCGCCGCGCGCGACATTCACGACGTAGGCCGTCGGCTTCATCGCCTTGAGCTCGGCCTCGCCGATCATGCCCGTCGTGTCGGGCGTCTTCGGCATGTGGATCGTGAGGAAGTCAACCTGCGCCACGAGCTCGTCGAGCGAGAGCAGCTCGACGCCGAGCTGCTGCGCTCGAGCCGCCGTCACGTAGGGGTCGTAGGCGACGACGCGCATACCGAAGGCCTGCATGCGCTGCGCGACAAGCGCACCGATGCGGCCGAGGCCGACGACGCCGAGCGTCTTCTCGAAGAGCTCGGTGCCCGTGAAGGAGCTGCGCTTCCACTCCCCCGCCGACAGCGAGGCGTGCGCCGCGGGGATCCGGCGCGCGAGGCTGATGATGTGGCCGCACGTGAGCTCGGCCGCCGAGATGATGTTCGAGGTCGGCGCGTTGACGACCATGACGCCCGCGGTCGTCGCCGCCTTGATGTCGACGTTGTCGAGGCCGACGCCGGCGCGCGCGATGACCTTGAGGTTCGGGGCGTGCGAGATCGCCTCCTCGTCCATCTTCGTGGCCGAGCGGATCAGCACGGCGTTCGCATCGGCGAGCGCCGCGAAGAGCGCGGGCCGATCGGTTCCGTCGACGGACCGGACCTCGAAGTCGGGGCCGAGGGCATCGATCGTGGCGGGCGAGAGCTGTTCTGCGAGAAGAACGACGGGCTTCGACAAAGTGGATCCTCTGAATCGCGCTGCGGTGGGACGGCTGCGCCGCCGGCGCAGCCGTGGCACCAGCCTATCGCCGCGGCGCGGCGCCCCCGAACAGGCCCGTCACTGGAAGACGACGGCGGGGTGCGTGAACAGTCCCTGCACGTTGATCCAGAACACGCCCACGAGCGCCAGCCCAACGAGCAGCAGGACGGCGAGCTTCCAAAGCGCGCGGCGCACGCCGATCGTGACGGCGATCGCGAAGACCGCGACCGGCACGATCATCGCGAGGATCAGCGCGATCCACGCGGTCGGCTGCATCGTGCCGCCGAGGAACTCGGCGAGCGAGTTCATCGCGAGGAGGTTTCCGAGGCCCGCCCAGACGGCGTATGCGTAGAGCAGGCCGAAGATGCCCGCGACGACGGCGCGAAGCCATGCGGGGCCGCGGTGCGCGACCTTGGTCTCGGCGGTCATGAGCCGATCACCCCCACCGTGACGAAGGGCCACGGGATGAGCACGAGCGCGCCGAGCGCGAGTGCGACGAACCGCATCCAGGTCGGCTTCGCGCGCGTCAGCAGCAGCGTCGCGCCGAACCACAGCGCGGGCGCCAGGATCGACAGCACCGTGCTCGCGTGGAACATGGGGTCGGGCACGGATCCCGGCTGCGCGAGGATCCAGTCGCGGACGCGGTTCGTGCCGAGCACCCAGCCGACCGTCCACAGCGCGTACACGCCGCCCAGCACGCCGTACGCGATGAGGGCGACGTTGCCGGTCGAGGCCGGCTCGTCGTCGCGCTCCGGCTCCTCCGCGGGCGCCTCCTGCGCGTCGCGCTCCGCGGCGCCGTCGCCGGCCGCCTCGGCCGCCGGCTCCGCCCTCTGCGCGTCGTCGTCCGGGGTCGCGCGGAGGGTCGGGTCGTCGTCGCCCTCCCAGCGGAACGCGTCGTCGTCGCGGCCGGCCATCAGTCGTCGTCGCCCGAGCGCTTGCGCCAGCGGATGCCGGCGTTGATGAGGCCGTCGAGGTCGCCGTCGAACACCTGGTCGGGCTGCGACATCTCGTAGCCCGTGCGAAGGTCCTTCACGAGCTGCTGGCCGTAGAGGAAGTACGAGCGGATCTGGTCGCCCCAGCTCGCCGTGATGTTGCCCGCGAGCTCCTTCTTCTTCGCCGCCTCCTGCTCCTTCTGCAGCAGCAGCAGTCGTGTCTGCAGCAGGCGCATGGCGGCCGCGCGGTTCTGGATCTGCGACTTCTCGTTCTGCATCGAGATGACGATGCCCGTCGGGAGGTGGGTCAGGCGCACGGCCGAGTCGGTCGTGTTGACCGACTGTCCGCCGGGGCCCGACGAGCGGAACACGTCGACGCGGATGTCGTTCTCGGGGATGTCGACCTCCTGCGCCTCCTCCATGAGCGGGATGACCTCGACGGCCGCGAAGCTCGTCTGGCGCTTGTCAGCGGATCCGAACGGGCTGATGCGCGCGAGGCGGTGCGTGCCCGCCTCGACCGAGAGCACGCCGTAGGCGTAGGGCGCGTTGACCTCGAAGGTCGTCGACTTGATGCCGGCGCCCTCGGCGTACGACGTGTCGAGCACCTTGACCGGGTAGTCGTGCCGCTCGGCCCACCGCAGGTACATGCGCATGAGCATCTCGGCGAAGTCGGTCGCGTCGTCGCCGCCCGCACCGGAGCGGATCGTGACGACCGCGGCGCGCTCGTCGTACTCGCCGTCGAGAAGCGTCTGCACCTCGAGGTCGGCGATCACCTTCTCGAGCGCCGCCAGCTCGGCGCGCGCCTCCTGCGCCGTGTCTTCGTCCTGCATCTCGTTCGCGAGGTCGACCATGACCTCGAGGTCGTCGAGCCGGGAGCCCGCCGACTCGACCTTGCGGATCGCGGCCTTGCGGTGGCTGAGCTCGCTCGTCACCTTCTGCGCGTTGTCCTGGTCGCTCCAGAGGTCGGGATCGGCGGCCTGCTCCTCGAGCTTCGCGACCTCGGCGCGCAGCGCGTCGACGTCGACCACCTCGCGGATGTTGTCGAAGGAGGTGCGCAGGGCCTGGATATCGGCGGAAAGATCGAGTTCAAGCATGACGCCTCAGCTTATCGCGCCGACGTGCCATCCGCGGCGCGGGCGATAGCGTTGCCTCGATGAGTGACGATTCCGCACCCCGTGGAGCCGCGGCCGACGCGATCCGCCGGTACTGGCCCATGATCTACGCTCCCACCGCCCTGTACTCGATGGGCCAGGGCGCCGTCGTGCCCGTGCTGCCGTCGATCGCGACGGGACTCGGCGCGGACCTCGCCGTCGCGGCGCTCATCGCCGCGGCGCTCGTCGTCGGACAGCTGTGCGGCAACCTCCCCGCGGGCGTCGTCGTCGCGCGCGTCGGCGAGCGGTACGCCATGGTCATCGCGGCGGCCGTGTCGCTCGTGGGCGTCGCCGCCATGCTCTTCGCGCCCCACATCGCGGTGCTCGGGCTCGGCACCCTGCTCGTCGGCGTGTGCGCGTCGGTGTTCGCACTCGCGCGCCACGCCTTCATGACCGCCCGCGTGCCCATCACGCACCGCGCGCGGGCGCTCGCGCTCGTCGGCGGATCCTTCCGCCTCGGCACCTTCACGGGCCCGCTCGTCGCGTCGGGGCTCATCTGGCTCACGGGATCCGAGACCTCGACGATCTGGTTCTTCGGCGGCACGCTCGTCGCGATGGGCCTGCTCGTCGCGTTCGGCCCTGACCCCGAGGAAAAGGCGCGCGCCGCCGAGCGCGCCGCGCGAGAGGCCGACGTGGGCGACGACGAGGACACGGGCGAGCCCGTGACGGGGTCCATCCCCGCCGCCGAGCGCGTCGGGCTGTTCCGCACGATCTGGAACCACCGCGCCGTGCTCGCGCGGCTCGGGCTCGCGGGCGCGTCGCTCGCGTCGGTGCGCGCCGGCCGCCAGGCGATCCTGCCCCTGTGGGGCCTG
>JAJUIM010000008.1 GCA_029267645.1 Microbacterium sp. | reverse complement strand
TCGCTTGGGCTGAGCTCGGACGCGTGACGATTCCCGCGTCACCGACCCGGGCGGGGCGCGCTGGCGCCCCGCCCCTCCCCAGCCCTCGAGTCGACGAAGACTCACCGCAACTCCGATGAAGGAGCCCTCATGGGCGAACCCACACGATCGAAGTCGGCGTTCCGCGCCATGTCGACGCCCGGCACCGGGCACAGCCGTATCTCGACCGAAACCGTCCGCACCATCGTCGGCGCCCGACGTCGGCGCCGAACCCCGTGGCAGCACCTCATGCTCGTCGGCCCGGCATTCATCGCGGGCGCGTGGCAGTTCGGCCCCGGCAACCTGACGACCGCCGTCCAGGCGGGCAGCGAGTATCGATACTCCCTGATCTGGGTCATCGTCGTCTCGACGGTCCTCATGCTCTTCCTCGCCGACATGAGCGTTCGACTCGGAGTGAAATCCCCGATCTCGCTCATCGACTCGATCAAGACCCGGTTCGGCAAGCCGGTCGGTTTCCTTGCGGGCATCGGGGTGTTCCTGATCTGTCTGTGCTTCTCTGTCGGAAACGCGACGGGATCGGGCCTCGGTGTCTCGATGCTCGTGCCCGGGACGTCTCCGATCATGTGGACGGTGATCTGCACAGTCATCGTCGCGGGTGTCCTGCTGGTCAAGCACGCGTACCGCGTGATCGAGAAGATCCTCGTCCTCCTCGTCGCGCTCATGGCGGTGTGCTTCATCGTGAGCGCCTTCGCCGCGAATCCCGACTGGGCGGCCGCCGGGGCGGGACTCCTGCCGACGGCGCCCGACGGATCCTGGCTCATCCTCATCGCCCTCGTTGGCACGAACTTCTCGATCAACGCCGCCTTCTACACCGCCTACGGTACGAAGGAACGCGGTCGCACGGAGGCCGACTACCGCGACATCACCATGGTCGACACGATTCCCGGGATCATCGCGCCGGGGATCATGACGGCGCTCATCATCGTCGTATCGGCGGCAGTGCTCGGCGCGACTGGCCAGGCGGCCGCTGACTTCGCCGGCCTGGCCGCCATCTTCGAGCCGCTCGCCGGCCCCGTCGGCGGCTTCGTGTTCGGGCTCGGGTTCTTCGCATCGGCCGTCTCGTCGATGATCGCGAACGCCATGGCCGGAGGGACCATCATGTCGGATGCGTTCGGCCGTGGTGCGTCCGCGAACACCGCGACCTCGCGCGGCACGAGCATGCTCATCCTCGCGTTCGGAATCGCGATCGCGCTCGCCTTCCAGTCCTCGCCCGTGCAGCTCATCGTGTTCGCGCAGGCGCTCACGGTCTTCGTAGCGCCACTTCTCGCCACTCTCATCGTGCTCATGGCGAACGATCGACCGCTCATGGGTTCCCTCCGCAACCGGTGGTGGCAGAACCTCTTCGGTGTCCTCGGCATCGCAGCCGTGCTCGCCCTGTCGATCAGGCTCGTCATCACACTGGCGTCGTGACGGGCACGTCCCGCCGCCCCTACGATCGGAGTACCCCCGCGCCCATCGGAAGAAGGATCACCATGACCACAGCGACCGCAGACCTGTACGACGAGCGCGGCGACGACCTGCAGTCGCTGGCGCTCCAGCTGCAGAACCTCGGCGGCACCGCCCGCTTCGAGGGCCCGATCCGCACCGTGCGCTGCTTCGAGGACAACGCGCTCCTCAAGGCGACGGTGTCCGAGCCCGGCGACGGGGCGGTCCTCGTCGTCGACGGCGGCGGATCCCTGGACCGCGCGCTCATGGGCGACATGATCGCGGAGATCGCGCAGTCGAACGGCTGGGCGGGCGTCGTCATCAACGGCGCGATCCGCGACCGGGTGGCGCTCTCGCAGCTCGAGCTCGGCGTCAAGGCGCTCGGCAGCAACCCGCGCAAGAGCACGAAGACGGGCGCGGGCGAGGTCGACGTGCCCGTCTCGTTCGGCGGCGTCGACTTCGCGCCCGGCAAGCGGCTGTTCAGCGACGAGGACGGCATCCTCGTCGAGCGCTGAGCGCCCCCTACCCTGGATCCGTGGCCGCAGAACGCACTCTCAACCGCCAGATCCTGTGGCTCGCGCTGCCCGCGTTCGGGTCGCTCGTCGTCGAACCCATCTTCCTAGCGCTCGACTCGATCATGGTCGGGCACCTCGGCGTCACGCAGCTCGCGGGCATCGCGATCGCAAGCGCGGTGCTGCAGACGCTCGTGGGGCTCATGGTGTTCCTCGCCTACTCCACGACGCCTGCAGTCGCGCGGCTGCACGGCGCGGGCGACGACGCGAAGGCGGTCGCACGCGGCATCGACGGCATGTGGCTCGCGGTCGGGCTCGGCGCCGTGCTGGCGGTCGCGGGCTTCTTCCTCACGCCGTGGGCCGTGTCGCTCTTCCGGCCGAGCCCCGCGGTCGCCGAGCAGGCCGTCATCTACCTCGAGCTCAGCATGTGGGGCCTGCCCGCCATGCTCGTCGTGTTCGCCGCGACGGGCCTGCTGCGCGGCCTGCAGGACACCGTGACGCCCCTGTGGATCGCGGGCGCCGGCTTCGGCGCGAACGCGCTAGTCAACTGGGTCTTCATGTACGGCTTCGGCTGGGGGATCGCGGGCTCCGCGGCCGGCACGATCGTCGCCCAGTGGGGCATGGTCGCGGCCTACGTCGCGATCATCGGGCGGATCGCGAAGCGGCACGGCGCCGACATCGCTCCTTCCCGCGTGGGCGTGCGCGGCACGGCGCGCACCGGCGGCTGGCTGTTCCTCCGCACAGTCGCCCTGCGCGCCGGGCTGCTGCTCACGGTCGCGGCCGCGACGGCGCTCGGCACGGACGAGCTCGCCGGCTGGCAGATCGTGCACACGATCGCCTCGACCGCGGCGTTCGCGCTCGACTCGCTCGCGATCGCGGCGCAGGCGCTCATCGGCAAGCACCTCGGCGCGGGAGACGAGAAGAGCGTGCGCGGCGTGCTCTCGCGCACCGTCGCGTGGGGCGCGTTCGCGGGCATCGCGATCGGCGTGCTCGTGGCCGGTCTCTCGCCGCTGCTCGGCGTCGTGTTCACCGGCGAGTGGAGCATGTCGCACGTCACGATGCCCGCTCTGATCCTCATGGGGATCCTCATGCCGCTCGCGGGCGTCGTGTACGTGCTCGACGGGGTCCTGATGGGCGCGAACGACTCGCGCTACCTCGCCCTCGCGGGCGCCGTGAACCTCGTGCCGTTCGTCGCCTACCTGCTGATCCTGCTCATGGCGGCTCCCACCGGATCCTGGGGCCTCATGTTCGTGGCCCTCGGCTTCTTCGGCGTGCTCATGGGCATGCGGTGGCTCACGCTGTCGCGCCGCGTGCGCGGCACAGCGTGGCTCGAGAACGCGGCCTGATCAGGCGGGCGCGAGCCCCGCGTCCTCGAGCTCCTCGATGACGATCTTCTTCATGCGCATCATCGCCTGGACCTGCGCGGGCGTCGACGTCAGCTGGCGCATGTTCTGCGGCAGGACCTGCCAGCTCACGCCGAAGCGATCCTTGCACCAGCCGCACCGCTCGGCCTCGGGCGTGTGGGAGAGGGCGTGCCAGTAGTAGTCGATCTCCTCCTGACCGGCGCACAGCACCGTGAACGACACCGCCTCCGTGAAGGTGGAGACGGGGCCGCCGTCGAGGCAGGTGAAGTCGACGCCGTCGAGCGTGAACTCGCCCGACAGCACCTTGCCGCGCATGCCCTCGAAGTGCGGGTCGAGCGACTCGTCGGGGTACAGCTCGATCGATCGGATCTCCGAGTTGGGGAACACCGACGTGTAGTACTCCATGGCCTCGCGAGCCTGGTCGGCGAACCAGAGACTCGGCTGGATCTTGCTGAGCTCCATGATCGTTCCTCCCTCGGGTGACGACCGGGCGCGGGGCGCGCCCCGTACGCCGCCGAGGCTACGCGCGGCCCGCGGGGTCCACAACCCTCAGGGGCGCGTCACGCGGCGCCGGGCTCGACCTCGCGCGCGAGGCCCGCCCGGGCGGCGAGGAGCGCGCGGATCCGCCGCACCGACATCGGCCGGAATCCCCGCTCCGTGAGCGCGCGCACGATGCCCGGCTCGCGGCGCGCGAGGCGCAGCCCGCGGCGCAGCAGCGTCGGGATCGGCTTGCGCGCCTCCCGCACGTCGCGCAGGAACCGCAGGCCCATCGTGATCCACCGGCTGCGGCGCACGCACAGGGCGTCGTCGAGCAGGCCGCGCTCGCGGATCGCCTCGATCGCGTCGGCGACGAAGATCCCCTCCGCGACGAAACAGCGGTGGCCGCCCAGCGCGAGCGTGCGCGATCCCGTGATGCTCGAGGATCCGATGTCGTACGCGGGCACCTCCGTCGCGCCCTCGTACGCAAGGCGCTCGAGCGCCTCGATCGCGCGGTCGAGGTGCCACGAGCGCGCGTCATCCCAGTCGACCTCGCCCGACGCGAGCCGCGGCAGCGCGGGGTCGTCGCCCTCGCGGTAGAAGTCGTCGAGGCGCAGCAGCGGCAGCCCCGAATGCTCCGCGAGCCGCGACTTGCCGGATCCGCTCGCCCCGCCGATGAGGATCACGCGGGCGAGGGGCTGATCGGGCATTCGTCCATTGTCGCGAACCCGCCTGGAACGGCCCTGCGGACGTCAGACGGGCGCCGCGGCGTGCCTCCGGCACCACTCGTACATCACGACGGCGCCCGCTGCGGAGGCGTTGATGCTGCGCGTCGACCCGTACTGCGTGATCTCGATGCGACTGTCGGCCGCCGCGAGCGCCTCCTCCGTGAGCCCCGGCCCCTCCTGTCCGAAGAGGAACACGCAGCGCTCCGGCAGGTCGGCGCGGTCGACGGGCACGGCGTCGCCGACGTTGTCGACCGCGATGATGGGGATCCCCTCGCCCGCCGCCCACGCGCGGAACGACGCGACGTCGGGGTGGTGCACGACGTGCTGGTACCGGTCGGTGACCATGGCGCCGCGGCGGTTCCAGCGCCTGCGGCCGACGATGTGCACGGTGTCGGCGAGGAAGGCGTTGGCGCTGCGCACGATGGATCCGATGTTCATGTCGTGCTGCCAGTTCTCGATCGCGACGTGGAAGCCATGGCGCCTCGTGTCGAGGTCGGCGACGATCGCCTCCATGCGCCAGTAACGGTAGCGGTCGACGACGTTGCGGCGGTCGCCCTGCGCGAGCAGCTCGGGGTCGAAATGGTCGCCATCGGGAAGCGGGCCCTCCCAGGGCCCCACCCCGTGCGCGGGCTCGTCGGAGGCATCGGTCACCTCCCCATGATCCCACCCGCGACACGGTGTGCGGCATAGATTTCGGTGCGCCGAAAAATCTGCCACACTGTCGGCATGACCACGGTTCGCCCTCCCCGCACGGCCTGGCTGCTCGGCCCCGCCCTCGTGGCGGGCGTCGCCTATCTCGACCCCGGCAACGTCGCCACGAACATGTCGGCCGGGGCGCAGTTCGGCTACCTGCTCGTGTGGGTCGTCGTGCTCGGCAACGCCATGGCGTGGCTCATCCAGTACCTCTCGGCGAAGCTCGGCGTCGTCACGGGCCGCAGCCTGGCCGAGACGCTCGGCGCGCGGATCCGCTCGCCGTGGGGCCGGCGCCTCTTCTGGCTGCAGGCCGAGCTCGTCGCGATGGCGACCGACATCGCCGAGATCATCGGCGGCGCCGTCGCCCTGTGGCTGCTGTTCGACATCCCGCTCCTCGCGGGCGGCGTCATCACGGGCGTCGTGTCGATGCTGCTGCTGTGGATCCAGTCGCGCGGCGGCGCGCGCCCCTTCGAGTTCGTCGTCATCGCGCTCATGGCGATCATCGCGATCGGCTTCACGGTGGGCGTCTTCGTGGGGCCGCCCGACGCCGGACAGATCGTGGACGGCCTCGTGCCGAGGTTCGAGGGCACGGCGTCGGTGCTGCTCGCGGCCTCGATCCTCGGCGCGACCGTCATGCCGCACGCGATCTACGCCCACTCGGCCCTCACCCGCGACCGGTTCGAGGGCGACAGGGAGCACAGGATCCCCCGCCTGCTGCGCGCGACACGGTGGGACGTCACGATCGCGCTCGTCATCGCCGGCACGGTCAACCTCGCGATCCTGCTGCTCGGCGCCGCGAACCTGCCCGGCGTGCCCGGCACCGACAGCCTCGAGGGCGCCTACGCCGCGCTCGACGACGCCCTCGGCGGCCTCGTCGCGACCGTGTTTGCCGTGGGGCTGCTCGCGTCGGGCCTCGCGTCGACGTCGGTCGGCGCGTACGCGGGGTCCGAGATCATGCACGGCCTGCTGCGCGTGCGGATCCCCCTGCTCGCGCGGCGCGTCGTCACGCTCATCCCGGCGCTCGCCGTGCTCGCCCTCGGCTTCGACCCGACGACCGCGCTCATCCTGAGCCAGGTCGTGCTGTCGTTCGGGATCCCCTTCGCCCTCGTGCCGCTCGTCGCCCTCACGGCGCAGGAGCGCACGCTCGGCGGCTACCGCAACCGGTGGTGGACGACGGCGCTCGGCGTCGCGGCGAGCGCCTTCCTTATCGCCCTCAACGGCGTGCTGCTCTGGCTGACGTTCACGGGGGCGTGAGGGTCACGGCGCCCTGCGCACCCCCTCCCACAGGCGCGCCCACTGCTCGGGCGCGAGATCGCGCGGCAGGGCATGCGGGCGCACGCCGCTCGCGGCGAGCACGCGCCGCACGGCCCGCGGATCCCGGCGCGACGCGCGCGCCGCGACGCGCTCGAGGGATCCGCCCCGCCCCGTGAAGACGGCCGCGACGAACGCCCCGTACGCGCGCCGCTCGGCCACGGGCACGAGGGGATCCGCGCGCCGCGCGATCGTCAGCAGCCCGCCGTCGACGCTCGGGACGGGTGCGAAGCAGCGCGCGGGCACGCGGCCGACGAGCGCGAAGTCGAACCACGGCGCGGCCTGCGCCGTCATCATGGTGCCGCCGCCGACGCCCGCCCGCTTGCGCGCGACCTCCCACTGCGTCAGGAGGATCGCGTGCTGCCAGCCGCGCGCGGTCAGCAGGCGGCGCAGGATCGGCGTCGTCACGTGGAACGGCACGTTGCCGACGACGACGGGCGCATCGAGCGGGTGGCGCAGGGCGTCTGCGTGCACGACGCGAGCCTGCGGGACGGCCCTGCGCAGCCGGCGCACACGGTGCTCGTCGATGTCGATCGCCGTGACGGGCCGGCCGAGGCGCACGAGCTCGCGCGTGAGGGCGCCGTCGCCCGCGCCGATCTCGAGGATCGCGCCGCGCGTTGCGGCCGCGAGGCCCGAGATGCGGGCGATCGTGGGCCGGTGGGTGAGGAAGTTCTGGCCGAGCTCGTGGCGGCCGCCGTGGGAGGAACGAGGCATGGGAGTGCTCCAGGGATGGGGAAGGAGCACCTCTGACGGATGCGCGCGACGGCGCGGCGAAGGCCCGCCCGAGGTGCCGGGGGCATCTCGGAGACGGCGCGCAGATCCGCCCTTCGCCCGGCGCGCGTCAGCGCGGCACAGGCGTGCGGAAGGTGGGGTGCGAGTGCGAGCGCGCCGTCAGGCGCGGCGGTCGCGGAACGTCGCTCGGCGCGCCATCACGGGCGCGGTCTTGATCATTCCCATGGCTCGAGGGTACCAGCGCTCACGCCGAGAGCCAAACGGCCTCGGCGGCGCCGTCGGGCAGGTCGACCGCCGACCCCGCGACCTCGACGCCCGGCGCGCGCACCGTCAGCTCGGTGCCCACGTCGATGCCGCAGCTCGTGATGGCGCGCAGCAGCAGCGGATCCCGGTCGAGCACGCGCAGCACGCGCCCCGTGTGGCCGTCGGGCGCCGCGTCGAGGCGCACGAAGGCGGGGCGCGAAACGGATCCGTCGGGTCGCGGGATGAGGTCGCCGTGCGGATCCACCTCCGGCCGCCCGAGGCGGTCATCGATCTTCTCGAGCATGCGATCGCTCACGGCGTGCTCGAGCACCTCGGCCTCGTCGTGCACCTCGTCCCACGTGTAGCCGAACTCGCGCACGAGCCACGTCTCGATGAGCCGGTGGCGGCGCGTCATGGCGACGGCGCGGGCGCGCCCGTCGGCGGTGAGCGTGACGGCGCGGTACGGCTCGTGGGCCACGAGGCCCGACGCGGCGAGCTTCTTCACCATCTCGGTCACGCTCGACGGCGCGACGCCCAGCTTCGCGGCGAGCACCGACGGCATGATCGGCTGATCCTGCCACTCGGTGTGGGCGTAGATCGTCTTGAGGTAGTCGTCGGCCGCGGGGCTCTGGGGCATGGATGACAGGCTACCGAGCGGCGCGCACGGCCTTCTGGAAGGGCCACTCGATGCCCGAGAGCTCTTCGCACGCCTCCCACACGCGGCGGCGCACCTCGGGATCCACCGACGTCGCCGACGGCCGCTGTCGCACGGCCGGGCCGCGCGTGAGGTACTTGGGGCCCCAGTACTCGCCGCTCGAGATCGACGGATCCACGAGGGCGCGCACGATCGTGCGGGCGCCCGCATCCTTGCCCTGCGCGATGGGCGACTGCAGCAGGTCGCGGATCCGCTTGACGGTGCCCGGCTCGTTGACGCCCGTCACACGCGGCGTGCGGCCGCCGATCGAGTAGCCGGGGTGGGCGACGACCGACTGCACGGGCAGGCGCGCATCGCGCAGCCGCGCGTCGGCCTCGAAGCCGAGCGCCTGCGCGGCGACCTTCGACTGCACGTACGCCTTCCAGCCCGAGTACGACCGCTCGAGCTGCATGTCGACGGGATCGAACGCGCCCATGCGGGTCGAGATGCTGCCGAGCCACACCATGCGGGGCGTCCAGCGGCTCGTCGCCGACTTCGCGAGCGAGACGAGCAGCTCGGCGCCGAGCACGAAGTGGCCGAGCGCGTTCGTCGAGAAGACGAGTTCGCGGCCGTCGCGCGTCTCGGTGCGCACGCGCGGCGTGTGGACGATGCCCGCGTTGAAGATCACGCCGTCGAGCCGCGTGCGCTCGAACAGGCCACCGCGCACGCTCGCGGCCGCCGCGCGCACGGATCCGGGGTTCGCAACGTCGAGCAGCAGCGTCTCGACCGAGGCGCCTGGCACCCGCGCCTCGAGGGCGTCGTGCGCCGCGGCGAGACGGTTGGGGTGCCGGCCGCTCATGATGACGTGCGCGCCGGCCCGCGCGAGGTGCTCGCTCGCGAAGTAGCCGACGCCGGCGTTCGCGCCCGTGACGAGATAGGTGCGGCCGTCCTGGGGCGGCAGATGAGACGGATCCCACTCCCCCGGCTCCGTCGTGCTCACAGAGGTGAGCCTAGGCCACGAGCCGGCGGCGCGCGGGCGGCACGCGGAACGGGTGCCCCTCCCGGGGATTCCAGAAACGGCATACGCTGGCCCCATGCAGAGTCGACACGACATCGAGTGCTGGCTGACCGACATGGACGGCGTGCTCGTGCACGAGAACCGGGCGATCCCCGGCGCGCCCGAGCTGCTCGCCCACTGGCGCGAGACCGAGACGCCCTTCCTCGTGCTCACGAACAACTCGATCTTCACGCCGCGCGACCTCTCGGCGCGTCTGTCGGCGAGCGGCATCGAGGTGCCCGAGGACCGCATCTGGACCTCGGCGCTCGCAACGGCCTCGTTCCTGAAGAGCCAGTCGCCGGGCGGCACGGCCTTCGTCGTCGGCGAGGCCGGGATCCTCACCGCCATGCACGAGGCGGGCTTCATCATGACCGAGTCGAATCCCGAGTACGTCGTAATCGGCGAGACGCGCAACTACTCGTTCGAGGCCATCACGAAGGCGATCCGCCTCATCAACGCGGGAGCGCGATTCATCTCGACCAACCCCGACGCGACGGGGCCGAGCGCCGAGGGCGTGCTGCCCGCGACGGGCGCCATCAACGCCCTCATCACGAAGGCGACGGGCAAGGAGCCCTACATCGTCGGCAAGCCGAACCCCATGATGTTCCGCTCGGCGCTCAACCGCATCGGCGCGCACAGCGAGAACACCGGCATGATCGGCGACCGCATGGACACCGACATCGTCGCCGGCATCGAGGCGGGCCTGCACACCGTGCTCGTACTGACGGGCATCAGCGACCAGCGCGAGATCGACCGCTATCCGTTCCGGCCGAGCGAGACGCTCGCCTCGGTCGCCGACCTCCTCGACGAGCCGGCCTGATGGGCGAGATCTTCCTCGTCGTCGTGGCGGCGTCGTGCGTCGCGGCGATCGTCATGGGGATCCGCGCCCTCCGCCGCCTGAAGGACGGCCGGGACGACGACGACCCCTTCGGCCCCCGACGGTAGGGCTGGATCCGGTCTGCCGTCACCGAACCCCCGTCCGCGGACACAAAACTTGAACGTGGACACCAAGCTTGGTGTCCTTCGTCAGGTTTGGTGTCCTTGGGCCGGGACGATCCGGCAGGATCCGATCCGTCAGGAAGCCTGCGGCCCCACGAATGCCAGTGCGGCGGCGCCGACGAGGGGGCCGTCGGGGCCGAGGCCGCTGCGGACCACGCGGGTCGATCGGGCGTAGGGCAGCTCGGCCCAGTCGACGAGGGCGGCCGAGACGAGGTCGATGTAGTCGTCCGACACAAACGAGAATCCGCCCGAGATCGCGATGACCTCGAGGTCGAGCAGCGTCGAGGCGTCGGCGAGGGCACGTCCGACCGCGCGGGCGGATCGCTCGATCGCGGCCCGTGCGATGCGGTCGCCGCGGCGCGCATCGTCCGATAGCTGCTCGCCCGCCGTGCCCTGCCATCCCTGCAGCTGCGCCCAGCGCACGCTCGAGGGTCCCGACGCGACCTCCTCGAGCGTCAGCTCTCCCCCGTCGGTCGAGACGTGCATCTGGCCGAGGTGCCCGGCGTTGCCCGAGGCCCCGCCGATCGGCCGTCCGCCCACAACGATCCCGCCGCCCACGCCGGTCGACACGACGATCGACAGCGAGGCCTTCGTGCCGGTGGCCGCGCCGAGCCACGATTCGGCGAGCGCGAGCGCTCCCCCGTCGTGGCGGATCGCGACGTCGACCTCGAACTGCCCCGAGTCGACGATCACGGCGTCGCGCACCGCCTCGACGAGCTCGAAGCCGTGCACGCCCGGCATGTTCACGGGGTGGATCGTGCCGCGTCCGAAATCGACGGGACCGGCGGATCCGATGCCCGCGCCGGCGAGCGAGGATCCCTGCGGCAGGTGCTCGAGCGCGCTGCTCACGACCGTGCTCACGGCGCCGCGCAGCCCCTCGGGCGTGATCTCACGACCCGTCGGCGCGCGATGGCGGCTCGCCGCCAGCACGCCGCCCTGCTCATCGACGAGCCCGGCCTCGATCTTGGTGCCGCCGAGGTCGACGGCGAGTGCGTAGCGGGTCATGTCACTGGGGCGCGAGGCCGAGATCGTCGAGGTCGATCGCGGCGCGCCACTCCAGGCCCTCGGCCTCGATCGCGGCCTGGGCACCCGTCTTGCGGTCGACGATGACGGCGACCGCGACGACCTCGGCGCCCGCCTTGCGCAGGGCCTCGACCGCCTTGAGCGCCGACTGTCCAGTGGTCGAGGTGTCCTCGAGCACGACGACGCGCTTGCCCTCGACCTCGGCGCCCTCGATCTGCCGGCCTCGGCCGTGGTCCTTCGGCTCCTTGCGCACGACGAATGCGTCGAGCGGGCGGTCGGTGTCCGCCGACGCGTGCATGACGGCGTTGGCGATGGGGTCCGCCCCCAGCGTCAGCCCGCCGACCGCGACGACGCCGTCGATATCCGCGATGAGGTCGCTCATGATCCGGCCGATCGCGGGCGCGGCACGGTGGTCGAGCGTGAGCTTGCGCATGTCGACGTAATACGTCGCTTTCTTGCCGCTCGACAGGGTGAAGTCGCCGTGGAAGACCGCCTCGTCCGTGATGAGCTCGATGAGCTGCTGACGGTCGGCTTCGACGGCGGGCGTGGATGCGATGGCCATGCGCACCAGTCTATGAGCGGCGCCCCGGACACAACGACGTCAATTCTTCGCCGCGGCCGCCCGAAAACCGGCCCAGCGCACAAGTCCACCCGATATTGGCGTCGTTGTGTCCGTGACTAGGCTTGGCACATGGCGAAGGCACAGCAGCCCCTCGAAGACTGGCTTGCGTCGCGCCCGCTGCGGAGGCCCGGCTTGTTCAAGGACGGCTACTCGCAGCGCGCGGTCGACGAGGTCACCGACAAGATCGTCGAGCGCCTGCGGGCGAACCGCCAGTACGCCGACCTCATCAAGCGGCTCGACTTCCCCGCCGCACCACGCGCCGAGGCATACGACCGGCAGGCGGTCGACGACCTCTTCGACAATCTCAAGTGGGGATCCGACCCCCGAGGCTGAGCGACGGGCGACGCGCGACGAATAGGCTGGATCCATGCGGATCGCGACCTGGAACGTCAACTCTGTCCGTGCGCGCGTCGAGCGCGTCGTCGCGTTCGCGGAGCGCGCCGGCATCGACGTCCTGCTCATGCAGGAGATCAAGTGCAAGCCCGAGCAGTTCCCGTTCGCGCCGTTCGAAGACGCGGGCTACGCGGTCGAGGTGCACGGCCTGAACCAGTGGAACGGCGTCGCGATCGCCAGCCGCCTGCCGATGGAGGACGTCGAGCGCTCCTTCCCCGGCATGCCCGGCTTCAAGAAGGGCTACGACGGCGACGACGCGCCCCTCGAGGCTCGCGCGATCTCGGCCCTGATCGACGGCGTGCGCCTGTGGAGCCTCTACGTGCCCAACGGCCGCGCGCTCGACGACCCGCACTACGCCTACAAGCTCACGTTCCTCGAGGCGCTGCGCCAGTACGTCGTCGACACGCTCGCGGCGGATCCCGACCTCCCGCTCGCGCTCACGGGCGACTTCAACATCGCGCCGACCGACGCCGACAACGGGGATCCGTCGATCGTCGAGGGCGTCACGACCCACGTCTCCCCCGCCGAGCGCGCCGCGTTCCAGGCCCTGCTCGACGCGGGCCTCAGCGACGTCGTGCGCCCGATCGTGCCCGAGGGCTTCACCTTCTGGGACTACAAGCAGCTGCGCTTCCCCCGCGACGAGGGCCTGCGCATCGACTTCATCCTCGGATCCGCGGGCTTCGCCGACGTCGTCGAGGGCGCATCGATCGAGCGCGACGAGCGCAAGGGCGAGGGACCGAGCGACCACGTGCCGGTCGTCGTCGACTTGAGCCTCGAGGAAGAGGACGAGGACGACCTCCCGATGATCTTCGGCTGAGCCTCACGCCACCCCGTTGCGGTAGGCCCACACCACCGCCGCGACGCGGTCGCGGGCGCCCGTCTTCTGCAGGATGTTCGAGACGTGGGTCTTCACCGTGGCCTCGCCGATGAAGAGCTCGCTCGCGATCTCGCTGTTGCTGAGGGCGGCCGCGAGCAGGCGCAGCACCTCGGTCTCGCGCTCGGTGAGGTCGACGACGAGGTCGGATTCCGTTTCAGGAGGACGACCGGCGGCGCCGTGGCGCTCGATGACGCGGCGCGTGACCTCGGGCGCGAGCATCGCGTCGCCCGACGCCGCGACACGGGCGGCGTGCACGAGCTCCTCGGGGCCGGCATTCTTCAGGAGGAATCCGCTGGCACCCGCGTCGAGCGCCGCGAAGAGGTAGTCGTCGCGGTCGAAGGTCGTGACGATCACGACGGCGGAGGAGGATCCGGACGCGACGATCTGCCGCGTCGCCTCGATGCCGTCCATGTCGGGCATCTGGACGTCCATGAACACGACGTCGGGCACGAGGTGGGCGGCGCGCTCGACGGCCTCGCGGCCGGTCGCGGCCTCGCCCGCGATCTCGATCCCCGATGCCTCGAGGATCATGCGGAAGCCCGCGCGCATCGTGGCGTGGTCGTCGACGAGGAGGACGGTGGGAGCGCTCATGCGTCCATCATCGCCCCTCGGCACGCAGGGGCACGCGAACGCGCACGAGGTAGCCGCCCAACTCGCGCGGGCCGGTCTCAAGGTGCGCGCCCATCGCGGTCGCGCGCTCGCGCATGCCGAGCGTGCCGAGGCCCGTGCGCGATCCGAGCACGACGCGACCCGTGTTCGTCACCTCGAGCTCGACGTCGTCGGCCATGTACCGCACGCGCACGTCGGCCGTGACGTCGGGGCCCGCGTGCCGGCGCGCGTTCGTGAGCGCCTCCTGCGCGATGCGGTACAGGTTGAGCTGCACGAATCCGGGCACCTCGCGGGGATCGCCGATGACACGCAGCGAGGTCGGCATGCCCGCCGCCTCGGCGCCCCGCACGAGGGTGTCGAGCGCGTCGAGGCCGACGGTCGACGGGGCCTCGTTCGCAGGTTCGTCGCCGCCGCGCAGCGTGTCGAGCAGGTGATGCAGCTCGGCGATCGCCTCGCGCGACGAGTCCTCGACCGCGGCGAGAGCCTTCTTGGCCGCCTCGGGATTCGCATCGACGACCGTGCGCGCCGCGCCCGCCTGCACGCCCATGGCCGACACGGCGTGGGCGACAACGTCGTGCAGCTCGCGCGCGATCCGCACCCGCTCGAGCGCGACGGCCTGGGCCGAGGCGAGCTCCTGCTGATCCTCGAGCTCGCGCGACCGCTCGCGCAGGGCCTGGCGGCCGAGCGCGGCGTCGTACGCGCGGTCGCCCATGACGTAGGCGGCGCCGAAGAACACGATGTTGATGAGCCACTGGATCATCGTGTAGGCGACCATGGGAGACATCACGCCCGCGACGCCCTCCGAACCGTCGGGCGCCGGCGCGGTGGCCGTGCGGAAGGTCGCGACGAACAGCCACACCGCCATGACGACGATGATGCCGACCCGCACCGCCACCGCACGGCGCCTGTCGCGCACCCACGCGCCGACCGTGTACATCGACAGGAACAGCGCGATCTGCCCCACGTACAGCTCGGTCGCCCCGAGCTCCATGCCCACGACGTAGACGGCGTTCACGACGATCGCGACGGTCACGGGGTAGCGCAGCCGCAGCATGAACGGCAGCGCGAGCGCCGCGGCGTACAGCAGCCCCCACTTCGGCTCGAGCCCCGCGTCGCCGAACAGGTTCGCGAAGAAGCCCAGGATGACGCTGATGACGGCGCCGAGGAACAGCGCCAGCCCGAGCCAGACGTCGTTTCGCAGCTGGCGCGCCGTCGGCGGTTCGCGCACGAGCGCCGCGTGCGGGAGAGCGGATCGCGCGGTGCGCGCGAGCGTGTCGACCATGCCTCCACGCTACGGATCCGCGGCCCGCACCGCCTCCGCCGCGCGACGGATCCGCAGTGCCTCTTGAACCCCCGGTCGCGACCGAGGATCCTGATCTCATCCCGGCCCCCTCGCGAAGGAGCGCACCATGGCCACCAGCGTGGTCGTCAACCTGCCCGTCAGCGACCTCGACAGGTCAAAGGCCTTCTACGAGGCGCTCGGCGCGACGATCGTGCCCGAATTCACCGACGAGAACGCGGCGTGCGTCCGGGGACGAGAACGTGTTCTTCATGATCCTCCGCAACGACTACTTCGCGACGTTCACGGATCGGCCGATCGTGACGCCCGAGGCGGGGATCCAGGTGATGACGGCCCTCAGCCGCGACTCGAAGGAGCACGTCGCACAGACGCGCGATCTCGTGCTCGCGAACGGCGGCGGCGAAGAGGAGGGCTGGCCGGCTCGCGAGCGATGAGAAGACGCCCCGCGGATCCGCCGGGGGAGGGCGGATCCGCGGGGCGCCGGTCTGTGGGGGTTACGCGTGCGCCTTCTGCACGCGCCCGACGAGTCCGAGGAACGCGTCGAGGTACGACACGAGGAACTCGCGGGTGCCCTCGTTCGTGACGTCGTGGTTCTCGTCGATGAGGCCCGGCGTCACCTGGATGAAGCCCTCGGGCTGACCCATGACGATCGCGTTGACGTGGCTCAGGACCGCCTTGAGGTGCTGCTGCGCCGCGGCCGTCGCGATGCCGCCCGGCGAGGCGCCGATGACGGCGACCGGCGTGCCGCCGAACGAGAAGTCGCCGTACGGGCGGCTGGCCCACTCGATCGCGTTCTTCAGCACGCCCGGGATCGAGCGGTTGTACTCGGGCGTGACGATGATGACGCCGTCCATGGCCTCGATCTGCGCCTTGAAGTCGCGCGCGACCTGCGGGAAGTCGGCCTCGAGGTCGGTGGAGAAGAACGGCAGGTTCTTGATCGGGATCTCGACAGCCTCGACGCCCTCGGGCAGCAGCTTCACGAGCGCCTCGGCGAGTGTGCGGTTGAGCGAGGTGGTGCCGATCGAACCGATGATGTAGCCGATCTTCGTCACAGGTGTCTCCTTCGAGAGGGGGATACGGGTTCGCACGCAGACGTGGTGCACAGGCGGAAACAGCTGGCACGCGGCGTCTATTCCCGTGAATCGACCTCATTCTCCTCCCCTCGGGGGCGGATGCACGAATCCGCCTGGTGGCGGAGGCGCGTCGCCCCGCGCGTCCGTAGCGTCGAAGACATCCGAACGAGAAGGGATCGGCGATGCTGACCATCACCGGGATCACGAAGACATACGGCGAGCGCCGGGCGCTCGACGACGTGTCGTTCTCCGTCGCGCGGGGCCGGCTCACGGGCTTCGTCGGCGGCAACGGCGCGGGCAAGACGACCACCATGCGCATCATCCTGGGCCTGCTGTCGCGCGACGGCGGCTCGGTGACGCTCGACGGCGCGGAGCTCACGGCCACGCAGCGCCGCACGTTCGGGTACATGCCCGAGGAGCGGGGCCTCTACCCCAAGATGAAGGTGCTCGAGCAGATCGTGTACCTCGCGCGCCTGCACGGCTTCGACAAGCGCACCGCCACCGACAAGGCCACGCTCATCCTCGAGCAGCTGGGTCTCGGCGAGCGCCTGAACGACGCGATCGAGAGCCTCTCGCTGGGCAACCAGCAGCGGGCGCAGATCGCCGCCGCGCTCGTGCACGACCCCGACGTGCTGATCCTCGACGAGCCGTTCAGCGGCCTCGACCCGCTCGCGGTCGAGACGGTCGTGTCGGTGCTGCAGGACCGCGCACGACAGGGCGCGGCCGTGCTGTTCTCGTCGCATCAGCTCGACGTCGTCGAGCGCCTCTGCGACGACCTCGTCATCATCGCGGGCGGCACGGTTCGCGCCGCGGGCGAGCGCGAGGCGCTGCGCCGCGAGCACTCGACCAATCGCTACGAGCTGGCCTCGAGCGGCGACGCGGGCTGGCTGCGCGAGGAGCCGGGCGTCACGGTCGTCGAGTTCGACACGGGCTACGCCGTGTTCGACGTCGACGACGACGAGACGGCGCAGCGCGTGCTGCGCAGGTCGGTCGCCGAGGGCGCCGTCGCGAGCTTCGCCCCGCAGCACCCCTCGCTCGCGCAGATCTTCAAGGAGGTCGTCCGATGAACGTCAAGCCCCTGTCCATGGTCCAGGCGTCGTACATGGTCGCCGAGCGCGAGATGGTCACGCGCGTGCGCAGCAAGGCCTTCGTCATCTCGACGCTGATCCTCGTCGTCGGCATCATCGTCGGCATCGTCGCGATGAACTTCTTCGCGTCGAACTCCGACACGACGACGGTCGCCGCCTCGGACGACGTCGCGGCCCAGCTCGCAGACGCCGACGGGCTCGAGCTGACCGAGGCCCCGACGCCCGAGGAGGCCCGCTCGCTCGTGCAGGACGGCGAGGTCGACGCGGCCGTCGTGCCCGACGACGCCTCGCCCACTGGCCTCACGGTCATCGCGCAGAGCGAGGCGCCCACGACCCTCGTGCAGCTGCTCTCGCAGGCGCCGACCGTCGAGCTGCTCGAGCCCGACGGCGGCGAGGGCCCCATGCGCTACATCCTCGGGCTCGCCTTCGGCATCGTGTTCATGATGTCGGCGATGTCGTTCGGCACCCCCGTCGCGACGAGCGTCGTCGAGGAGAAGCAGACGCGCGTCGTCGAGATCCTCATGACCGCCATTCCGACCAGAGCGCTGCTCGCGGGCAAGGTCATCGGCAACACCGTGCTGGCGCTCGGCCAGATCGTCCTCATCGTCGCCGCGGTGTCGGTGTCGCTCATCGTGACGGATCAGACCGAGATCCTCGCTGGGCTCGGCACGCCGCTGCTGTGGTTCGCGCTGTTCTTCGTGACGGGATTCCTGCTGATCGCGACGCTGTTCGCCGCGACGGGCGCGATGGTCTCGCGCCAGGAGGACCTGAGTTCGGTGATCGCCCCGATCATGTACATCGTGATGATCCCGTACTTCCTCGTGATCTTCTTCAACGACAACCCGCTCGTGATGACGATCATGTCGTACGTGCCGTTCTCATCGCCCGTGTCGATGCCGATCCGCCTCTTCTTCCACGAGGCCCAGTGGTGGGAGCCGATCGCCTCGATCGTCATCTCGCTCGTCGCCTGCGTGCTCGTC
>JAJUIM010000073.1 GCA_029267645.1 Microbacterium sp. | reverse complement strand
CGGCGTCGACGCCGTAGACCTCCTTGAGGCCGGGGATCCCGTAGGGCCGCTCGGCAAACTCGGGGTTCGCCGCAACCGTCAGGTCGATGTCGAGGCCCGCGAGGTCGGCGAGGCTCGTGACGCCGTGCTCTTCGCTGAACTCGCGCGTGACGTTGTACGAGTCGGCGTTCGCCGCCTCTGCCTGGTCGAGCACCTCGAGCCCCTCGGGCAGCGCGCCGCCCAGCGCCTCGTACACCTCGTCGGCGGCGCTCGCGGTCGCCTCGGGGTCGTAGAACTGCAGGAGGTTGCCCGTGTAGTCGGGCACGAGGTCGACGGATCCGTCCTCGAGCGCCGCGACGTATACGTCGCGCTGGCCGATCGCGGGCGTGACCGACGCGTCGACGCCGGCGCGATTGAGGGCGCCCGCGTAGATGTACGCGATGATCTCGGACTCGGCGAACGCGGCCGAGCCGACGACGATCTCGCCGGAGGCGTCGCCGCCTTCGGGCGCCTCCTCGGCGAGCGGGTCGCTCGAGGCGCACCCCGAGAGGGCGAGCGCGGCGATGGCCAGCGCCGATCCGGCGCCGAGTGCTGCTCTGCTGTTCACGATGTCGATGCCTTTCGTCGGGGGCGCGGCGCGACCTGCGGGGTCACCAACGTTACCGCTGTGCGCGCACGCCGCGGGGCGTGATGACGCGTTCGATGAGGATGAAGACGAGGTCGGCGGCGAGGGCGAGCGCGATCACGACGATCGATCCGCCGAGCATCTGGGCGTAGTCGCGCACGGCGAGCCCGTCGATGAGGAACCGGCCGAGCCCGCCGAGCGGCAGGAACGCGGCGACCGTCCACGTCGCGATGACCTGCAGCGCGGCAGAGCGGATCCCTCCCGCGATGAGCGGCAGCGCGAGCGGCAGCTCGACGCGCCAGACCGACTGCCCCGTCGTGAAGCCGATCGCGCGGGCGGCGCCTCGCGTGTCGGGGTCGATCGCCTCGATCCCCGAGTACGTGCCCGCGAGGATCGGCGGGATCGCGAGCACGACGAGCGCGATGAGCGGCGGCACGATCCCGTTGCCGAGCAGCAGCGCGAGGAGCGTCACGAGCCCCAGCGTCGGCAGGGCACGCAGGGCGCCTGTGAACGGCACGACGACCTCGCGGCCGCGGCCCGTGTGACCGATCGCGATGCCGATCGGCACGGCGATCGCGACAGCGATCGCGAGCGTGAGGCCGACGTATCCGATGTGCTCGACGAGCCGCGATCCGATGCCCGAGGGCCCCGACCAGTTCTCGGGATCCATGACCCACGCGAGGGCCTCGGCGACGACGTTCATCGCGCCCCCTTCCGCGTCCACGGCATGAGCGCGCGGCCGGCCAGCACGATGAGCGCGTCGAGGGCGAGGGCGATGACGACCGTGCCGACGACGCCGACGGCGATCTCGAGCGCGAAGCCGCGCTGATAGCCGTCGACGAAGAAGTACCCGAGCGACTGCACGCCGACGAGCGCGCCGACCGTGACGAGGCTGACGGTCGACACCGACACGACCCGCAGCCCCGCGAGGAGCACGGGGCCCGCGGTCGGCAGCTCAACGCCCCAGAACCGCTGCCAGCCCGCGAAGCCGACGGCCGTCGCGGCCAGTCGCAGGTCGGCGTCGACCGAGGCGAGCGCGTCGGCGCTCGTGCGCAGCATGAGCGCGAGCGCATAGAGGCTGAGCGCCAGGACGACGTTGATCGGATCGAGGATCTGCGTGCCGATGAGGGCCGGCATGACGATGAACAGCGGCAGCGACGGGATCGCGTACAGCAGCCCCGACGCGCTCAGCAGCACGCCGCGGCCGACGCGGTGCCGGTTCGCAAGCCATCCGAGCGGCAGCGAGAGGGCGGCGCCGATGACCGTCGGCAGCACCGCGAGCACGAGGTGCTGGAGCGCGTACTGCGCGACCTGGTCGAGATTGGCCAGGAGCCAGGTCATCGCAGGATGCTCCGGGGACGGCCCGCCTCGATGAAACCCGCGACGAAGTCGTCGGCCGGGTGCTCGAGCAGCTGCTCGGGAGTGCCCGCCTGCGCGAGCCTGCCGCCCGGACGGAAGAGCGCGACCTGGTCGCCCAGCAGGAACGCCTCGTCGATGTCGTGGGTGACGAACACGATCGTCTTGCCGAACGTGTCGCGCAGGCGCCGCAGCTCCTCCTGCAGCTCGGCGCGCACGACGGGGTCGACGGCGCCGAACGGCTCGTCCATGAGCAGCAGGTCGGTGTCAGCGGCGAGCGCGCGGGCGACGCCGACGCGCTGCTGCTGCCCGCCCGAGAGCTGCGCCGGGTACCGCTCGGCGAGGCCGCGGTCGAGCCCCACGGCGTCCATGATCTCGAGTGCGGCGGCGCGCGCCTCGCGCTTCCTCGCGCCGCCCAGCATCGGCACGGTCGCGATGTTGTCGACCACCGTGCGGTGCGGCAGCAGCCCCGCCTGCTGCATGACGTAGCCGATCGAGCGGCGCAGCGCGACGGGCTCGCGCGTGAGCACGTCGGCGCCGCCGACGAGCACCGATCCGGACGTCGGATCGACCATGCGGTTGATCATGCGCAGCGCCGTCGTCTTGCCGCTGCCCGAGGATCCGACGAAGCAGGTGGTCGTGCCCGTCGGCACGACGAGGTTGAGCGCGTCGACCGCGAGGGTACCGTCGGGGAAGCGCTTGGACGCGCCTCGGAACTCCACTGCCGTCTGCATTCCCAGATCCCCTCGAAGAAACGGTGTGCCGACGACGCTATCGGCAATCGCGCCTCGGCGCGCCCCTGCGCGTGCGATTCGCTGGATCCGCCCCCCGTGCGACGCCGCGGGCGTTAGCGTCGAGCCATGAACGACGCGAGAGCAGACGAATTCGACCTCCTCGTGATCGGCGCCGGCGTCGCGGGCGTTGCGGCGGCGAGCGCATGCGCCGACGGCGGCTGGCGCGTCGCGATCACGGATCCGCTCCCATACGGCGGCACGTGCCCGCTGCGCGGGTGCGATCCGAAGAAGATCCTGCGGCGGGGCGCCGAGGTCGTCGACGCCGCCGAGCGCATGTCGGGTCGCGGCATCGCCTCGGTGCCCGCGATCGACTGGGGCGACCTCGTGGCGTACAAGCGCGGCTACACCGACGGCATCCCTCGCGCCATGGAGTCGTCGCTGCGCGACGCGGGCGTCGAGACGCTGCACGAGCGGGCGCGCTTCGTCGCGCCCGACGCGGTCGAGGTGGGCGGGCGGCGGATCCGCGCGCGGCGCTTTCTCATCGCGACGGGCGCGCGGCCTCGCACGCTCGGCATCCCGGGCGAGGAGCTCGTGACCGACAGCACGGGCTTCATGGAGCTCGACGAGCTGCCCGCGCGCATCGTGTTCGTCGGCGGGGGCTTCGTGTCGTTCGAGTTCGCGCACATCGCGGCGCGGGCGGGCGCGCGGTGCACGATCGTCCACCGGCACGACAGGCCGCTCACGGGGTTCGATCCCGAGCTCGTCGACGCGCTCGTCGACGAGACGAAGCACCTCGGCATCGAGGTCGTCTCGGGCGCGGACGCGTCAGGCGTCTCGCGCGAAGAGGGCGCGCTCGTCGTCGAGCTCTCGACGGGCGACCGCCTCGAAAGCGACCTCGTCGTGCACGGCGGCGGGCGCGTGCCCCACCTCGATGCGCTGGGGCTCGACGCGGGCGGAATCGCCCACGGCCGCGGCGGGGTCGTCGTGACCGAGGGGCTGCGCAGCACGACGAACCCGCGCGTATACGCGGCGGGCGACGTCGCCGACACCGCGGGGCGGCCCCTCACCCCCGTCGCGTCGCTCGAGGGATCCCGCGTCGCGCAGAACCTGCTCGCGGACGCCGACGACGCGCCCGACTACGCGGGCATCCCCTCGACCGTCTTCTCGCTGCCCGAGCTCACGCGCGTGGGCATGCTCGAGGAGGAGGCGCGATCGAGCGGCCGCCGCGTGCGCGTGACGCGCCTCGACACGAGCGGCTGGTACTCGTCGTATCGCGTCGGCGCCCGCACGGCGCGGATCGCGGTCGTGATCGACGAGGACACGGATCTCGTGCTCGGCGCGCACCTGCTCGGCACCGACTACGCCGACCTCGTCGGGTTCTTCGCCGCCGCCATCTCGCTCGGCGTGACGGCGTCGCGCCTCGCGACCGTGACGGCGGCCTATCCGACCGTCGGATCCGACCTCTCCTCGATGCTGTGAGCGAGGCTCAGCGGTCGGTGACGGGGCGGTAGCGCGCGTCGCCGAAGCCCAAGATCAAGTAGCCGATCGGCGAGAGCAGCCACAGCAAGAAGAAGCTGAAGGCGCCGCCCTTGCCGAAGTTCTGCCCCACCTTGATCGCGACGACGATCAGGAGGATGAGGTTCGCGATCGGCACGATGTAGAGGATCGCGAGCCACATGCTCATGCCCGCGACGCGCAGCAGGAAGATGATGTTGACGATCGGGATGATGCCGAGGATCCCGGGGATGCCGGCCTTCGAGAACGTGCGCCACAGGCCGATCGCGACGAGGACGTAGACGACGAGCATCGCGAGACCGCCCGCGACGCCGAACGTCGCGAGGATCGAGGCGAAGACCCCGGTGCCCCCGAGGTCGCCGTAGGAAGCCGCGATCGGACCGGCGCTCTGCGCCGCGACGAGTGTGCTCATGGGCTTCACGGTAACCCGCGCCGCACGGGCGCGCCACAGGTCGGATGACGGCGTTTCGCGCGGCCCGAGCGAGCACGCCCCGAGGCTCGGTAGGTTTTACCCATGACCTCTCCTGTCGACCCCACCACGACCGCAGCCTGGGCCGAGCTCGAAGAGCTCGGCGACGGCTTCTCGCCCGACCTCCGCGCGTGGTTCGCGGACGACCCGGGTCGCGCCGAGCGGCTCACGTTCTCGCTCGCCGACCTGCACGTCGACCTGTCGAAGAATCTCGTGAGCGACGACATCCTCGCGGCGCTCGTGCGCCTCGCGAAGGAGACGGGCGTGCCCGAGCGCTTCCAGCAGATGCTGGCGGGCGAGCACATCAACACGACGGAGGATCGCGCTGTGTTGCACACGGCGCTGCGCCGCCCCGCCGGATCCCCCCTGACGGTCGACGGCCAGGACGTCGACGCCGACGTGCAGGAGGTGCTCGCGCGCATCGAGGAGTTCGCGAACCGCGTGCGCTCCGGCGAGTGGACGGGCGTGACGGGCAAGCGCGTGACGCACGTCGTCAACATCGGCATCGGCGGCAGCGACCTCGGCCCCGTCATGGTCTACGAGGCGCTGAAGAACGACGACGAGCCCCGCATCGAGGCCCGCTTCATCTCGAACATCGACCCGACCGACCTCGCGCAGAAGACGGCCGATCTCGACCCCGAGACGACACTCTTCGTCGTCGCGTCGAAGACGTTCACGACGCTCGAGACGCTCACGAACGCCCGCCTCGCGCGCGACTGGCTGTGGACCGGCCTCGAGCAGGCGGGTGCGATCGGATCCGACGAGGCGTCGCGCACGAAGGCCGTCGCGCGCCACTTCATCGCCGTGTCGACCGCCCTCGACAAGGTCGCCGAGTTCGGCATCGACACCGACAACGCCTTCGGCTTCTGGGACTGGGTGGGCGGCCGCTACTCGGTCGACTCGGCGATCGGCACGTCGCTCGCGATCTCGCTCGGCCCCGACGCGTTCCGAGAGTTCCTCGCGGGCTTCCACGCCGTCGACGAGCACGTGCGCACGACGCCGCTCGAGCAGAACGTGCCCGTGCTGATGGGCGTGCTCGGCGTCTGGTACACGAACTTCCTCGGCGCGCAGTCGCACGCCGTGCTGCCGTACGCGCAGCAGCTGCACCGCTTCCCCGCCTACCTGCAGCAGCTCACGATGGAGTCGAACGGCAAGTCGGTGCGCTGGGACGGCACCCCCGTCGAGACCGACACGGGCGAGATCTACTGGGGCGAGCCGGGCACGAACGGACAGCACGCGTTCTACCAGCTCATCCACCAGGGCACGCGCCTCATCCCCGCCGACTTCATCGCGTTCGTCAACCCCGCCTATCCCCTGCGCGACGGCGAGCGCGACGTGCACGGCCTGCTGCTCGCGAACTTCCTCGCGCAGACGAAGGCGCTCGCGTTCGGCAAGACGCCAGAGGAGGTCGAGGCGGAGGGCACGACGGGCCCGCTCGTGGCCGCCCGCACGTTCGAGGGCAACCGCCCGACGACGTCGATCTTCGCCCCCGCGCTCACGCCGCGCGTGCTCGGCGAGCTCATCGCGCTGTACGAGCACATCACCTTCACGCAGGGCGTGATCTGGGGCATCAACTCGTTCGACCAGTGGGGCGTCGAGCTCGGCAAGCAGCTCGCGCTGCAGATCGCGCCCGCGATCGAGGGCGACGCCGACGCGGTCGCCGCGCAGGACGCCTCGACGCG
The DNA here is from genome assembly GCA_029267645.1 of Microbacterium sp. Lineage (GTDB taxonomy): Bacteria > Actinomycetota > Actinomycetes > Actinomycetales > Microbacteriaceae > Microbacterium. The sequence goes on along the minus strand of JAJUIM010000073.1, from coordinate 1,907 downwards.
CGCGCTCCTCGCGTACTACGCCGAGAACCGCCGCTGACGCCGGCACGACGACGGCCCTCCGCTCGCGGAGGGCCGTCGTCGTGTTCGCTAGCAGCGCGAGGCGGCGCCCGCCACCCCCTCGCGGGGATCCGGCCCGCCCGCGAGCATGGGGGCGTCCCGCGCGGGATCCCGCGCCCATCGACGAAAGGACGGATCCATGAGCCACCTCACCGACCGCCGCGTCGCGTTCCTCGCGACGGACGGCTTCGAAGACAGCGAGCTCACGAGCCCGTGGGAGGCCGTGACGTCAGCCGGCGCGACCGCGACCATGATCGCGCCGAAGGGCCCGAAGATCACGGGGAAGAACGGCCACGTCCAGGCGGTCGACGCCGAGGCCGGCAGCGCCTCGCCCGATGGCTTCGACGCCCTCGTGCTGCCGGGCGGCGTCGTGAACGCCGACCATCTGCGGCTCGACACCCCGTCGATCGCGTTCGCCCGCGCGTTCTTCGCCGCGCACAAGCCCGTCGGCGTCATCTGCCACGGCGCGTGGATCCTCATCGAGGGCGACGTCGTCGACGGCCGCACCCTCACGAGCTACCCGAGCCTCGCGACCGACCTGCGCAACGCCGGCGCGGAGTGGGTGGACGAGGAGGTCGTCGTCGATCAGGGGCTCGTCTCGAGCCGCACGCCCGACGACCTGCCCGCCTTCAACGCGAAGCTCGTCGAGGAGATCGCCGAGGGTGAACATTCGGGCCAGACCGCCTGAGGCGACCGCGCGGGGCGGGGAGGACTCGGCCTCCCCGCCCCGTCGCATGCCACCCGCGCGCGGCGGCTGTCAAGGCCCTGCGCCCACCGCGGCGCCTCGGCCTAGCGTGCAGGCATGACCCATCTCACGGACCCCAGGACCAAGTACCACGCCGGCCCCTTCCCCAAGGACGACGAGACGCAGCCAGGGCTCGTGTCCGAGACTGCGCCGGAGCCCGACCACGGCGAGCGCACCTATCGCGGATCCGGCCGCCTCGAGGGGCGCCGCGCGCTCGTGACGGGCGGCGATTCGGGCATCGGCCGAGCCGCCGCGATCGCCTTCGCGCGCGAGGGCGCGGACGTCGCGATCAGCTACCTGCCCGAGGAGCAGGACGACGCCGAGACGACGGCCGAGCTCATCGACGAGGCCGGGCGCAAGGCGTTCCTGCTGCCCGGCGACATCAGCGAGGAGGAGGTCGCTCGCGCGACCGTGCGCACGGCGGACGAGCGGCTCGGCGGCCTCGACCTGCTCGTGCTCAACGCCGCCTACCAGAAGCAGCGCGACACGGACGCGGACATCCCGACGGAGGAGTTCGACCGCGTCATGCGCACGAACCTCTACGCCCCCTTCTGGATGGCGCGCGAGGCGCTCCCCCTCATGCCCGCCGGCAGCTCGCTCATCGTCACGACGTCGATCCAGGGCTTCGCTCCGTCGCCCGGCCTGCTCGACTACGCCATGACGAAGGCCGCGCTCGTCGCCTTCGTGCAGGCGCTCGCCGAGCAGCAGGGCCCCGAGGGGATCCGCGTCAACGGCGTCGCGCCGGGCCCGATCTGGACGCCGCTCATCCCCGCGACCGGATGGCCCGACAACCTGCCGTCGTTCGGCCAGGACACGCCGCTCGGCCGCGCCGGGCAGCCCGCCGAGCTCGCGGGCGCGTACGTCTACCTGGCGTCCGAGGACGCGTCGTACGTGTCGGGCACCGTGCTCGCGGTGACCGGCGGCAAGCACCTGTGAGGCGAGGAGGAGCCATGACCGACGAGGCACCCGAGACGACGCACGCCGAATGGGGCGCGGGCCATCCGCGCCTGTTCGTCCGCTCCGAGGAGGACCGGTTCGAGCAGCCGCTCGAGACCGACGAGCTGACGATCGGATCCGCAGCCGGCAGCGGCCTGCGGCTGCAGGG
>JAJUIM010000181.1 GCA_029267645.1 Microbacterium sp. | reverse complement strand
GCGCGTTCACGGTCAGCATCACCGCCGATTACATGTCGTTCGAGCTGCCCGTCGAGGACGGCTCGCAGCGCTCGGACGACTGGACGTACCGCCGCGGCGAGATCACCCACGTGGGCCCCTCGTCGATCCAGCCCGACGACGCGCGCGAGCAGTTCCCGATCGACGACGTCGCGTGGGATCGCCTGTGGCCGTCCCTCGAGGAGGCCGCCCAGCAGGTGGGCGTCGAGGACGTGTCGGAAAGCGGCTTCACGATCAAGCGATTCGTGAGCGAGGCGGAGGCCGGCAGCGACGACTTCGGCACCATGACGGGGCCCGTCGAGGCCGTGTTCACGGTCGAGGACGCGTACGAGTCGACGACGTTCACGATGAACGCCGACGGCTCGGAACTCACCGCGTTCAGCGGCTGACGCGCGTCAGCCGAGGATCCGCCGCACCGCCTCCTCGAGGGCCGCGAGCCTGCCCTGGGCGTCCTCGCGCGAGTCGCCGCGCACGTCGAGGTAGGCCTTGAGCTTCGGCTCCGTGCCGCTCGGGCGGAAGATCACGCGCGAGGATCCCTCCAGCACGAAGCGCAGGATGTCGCCGCCCGGCTCGCCCTCGGCCGGGCGCAGCAGGTCGTCGACGCGCACGACGGGTGCGTCGCCGAACGCGGTCGGCGGGTCCTGCCGCAGCGCTGCCATCGTGCGCGCGATGATCGACACGTCGCTCACGCGGATCGACACCTGGCCGCTTGCGAAGTGGCCGATGTCGTCCGCCAGCTCGTCGACGAGGTCGGCGAGCGTCGCGCCGCGCCCGCGGGCCTCGGCCGCGAGGCCCAGGATCGCGACGGCGGCCGAGATGCCGTCCTTGTCGCGCACGGTGTCGGGGTTGACGAGGTAGCCGAGCGCCTCCTCGAAGCCGAACACCATGCCGGGGGCGCGCGAGATCCACTTGAAGCCAGTGAGCGTCTCGTGCCAGGAAAGGTCGTGCCTGCGGGCGATCTCGCCGAGGCCGGGGGAGGAGACGAGCGAGCACGCGAGCGAGGCGCCGGGCGTGCCCGCCGCGGCTCGGGCGGCCCGCGCGCCGAGCAACAGCCCGATGTCGTTGCCGGTGAGCCTGCGCCAGCCGTCTGCCGTCGGCACCGCGACCGCGACGCGGTCGGCGTCGGGGTCGTTTGCGATGACGAACTCGGCGCCGGTCTCGCGTGCCCGCGCGAACGAGAGGTCCATCGCGCCCGGCTCCTCGGGGTTCGGGAAGGCGACGGTCGGGAACGCGCCGTCGGGCGCGATCTGCTCGGGCACGGTCTCGGGCAGCGGGTAGCCGGCGCGCTCGAGCACGGCGCGCATCGTCTCCCAGCCGACGCCGTGCATGGCCGTGTAGACCCAGCGCATGCCCTCGGCGCCCGCGGGTGCGGGCGCGACGGCCGCGGTCGCGGCGACGTAGGCGTCGACGACCGACTCGTCGGCGATCGCGTAGTCGGTCGCGCGCGGCAGGTCGCCGATCGGGCCGGCCGCCGCGACGGCGTCGATCTCGGCCGCGATCTCGGCGTCGGCGGGCGCGACGATCTGCGCGCCCTCGTCGGCGCCGCCGAGGTAGACCTTGTAGCCGTTGTCGGCGGGAGGATTGTGGCTCGCCGTCACCATCACGCCCGCGTCGGCGCCCAGGTGGCGCACCGCGAAGGCGAGCACGGGCGTCGGCAGCGTGCGCGGCAGCAGGATCGCCCTGAGGCCCGCCCCCTGGAAGAGCTCGGCGGAGTCACGGGCGAATACGTCGGAGTTGCGCCGGCCGTCGTAGCCGATCACGACCGTGGGCGCGTCGCCCGTCGCGCGCGCGAGCAGGTACCTCGCGAATCCGGCGGCGGCCTGCGCGACGAGCACGCGGTTCATGCGCAGGGGGCCGGCGCCGAGCGCGCCGCGCAGGCCCGCCGTGCCGAACTGCAGGCGTCCCGCGAAGCGCGCCTCGAGCTCGGCCGCGGCCTGCTCGTCGCCCGCCTCGGCACCCGCGATGAGCGCCGCGAGCTCCTCGCGCGTCTCGGGATCCGGATCCTGCGCGACCCAGGCGCGCGCTCGCTCGAGGCTCACCGGATCCGCCCGATGACGTCGGCGAGCAGCTGCGAGATGCGCGCCTCGGCGGCCTTGCCTGCCTCGATCACCTCGGCGTGGCTGAGCGGCGTCGGCGAGATGCCGGCCGCGAGGTTCGTGATGAGCGAGAAGCCGAGCACCTCCATGCCCGCCTGGCGCGCCGCGATCGCCTCGAGGGCCGTCGACATGCCGACGATGTGCCCGCCGATCGCCTTCGCCATCTGCACCTCTGCGGGTGTCTCGTACTGGGGGCCGCGGAACTGGCAGTAGACGCCCTCGTCGAGCGACGCGTCGACCTCGCGGGCGACCTCGCGCAGCCTGGCCGAGTAGAGGTCGGTCATGTCGATGAAGGTCGCGCCCTCGAGCGGGCTGTCGCCCGTGAGGTTGATCTGGTCGCTGATGAGGACGGGCTGGCCCGGGCTCCACGACTCCTTGATGCCGCCCGCGCCGTTCGTGAGGATCATCTGCTTCGCGCCCGTCGCGGCCGCCGTGCGCACGCTGTGCACGACGCGGCGCACGCCGTGGCCCTCGTAGTAGTGGGTGCGCGCGCCGATCACGAGCACGTGGCGACCGTCGGGCGTCGTGACGCTGCGCAGCGTGCCGACGTGGCCCTCGAGGGCGGGGCGCGAGAAGCCCGTGACCTCGGTCGCGGGGATCGTCGCGACGGTCTCGCCGATGAGCTCGGCCGCGCGGCCCCAGCCGCTGCCGAGCGTGACGGCGACGTCGTGGCGCTCGACGCCCGTCAGGCGCGCGATGTCGGACGCGGCGGTCCTGGCGACCTCGAAGGGATCGGCGGGGTGGTCCAGCGGGTGCGGCTCATGCGTCATGCAGCCACGATAGCCGTCGGATCCGCAGGCTCGATGGGGAACAATGGAGGTCATGAGTTTCGATTTCGAGCGCAAGCAGCGGATCGCCATCATCGGAGGCGGTCCGGGGGGTTACGAGGCGGCGCTCGCGGGGGCGCAGCTGGGCGCAGACGTGACGCTCGTCGAGAGCACGGGCGTCGGCGGATCCGCGGTGCTCACCGACGTCGTGCCCTCGAAGACCCTCATCGCGACGGCCGACGCGGCCCGCGCGATCGACGACGCGAGCGACCTCGGCGTGCAGTTCTTCGCGCGCGGCGACCGCGGCAACCCGCTGAAGCCCGAGGTCGCGATCAACCTGCTCGCGATCAACAAGCGCATCCTCGCGCTCGCGGGCCAGCAGTCGGAGGACATGCGCGAGCGCCTGCTCGAGGCGGGCGTCACGATCATCTCGGGCCACGGCCGGCTCGAGGGCAGCGGCGCGATCATCGTCTCGACGGGCCCCGACGGCACCGACTTCGACCGCATCGAGGCCGACACGATCATCGTGTCGGTCGGCGCCTCGCCGCGCGAGCTGCCCTCCGCCAAGCCCGACGGCGACCGCGTCCTGACGTGGAAGCAGATGTACAACATGTCGTCGGTGCCCGAGCACCTCATCGTCGTCGGCTCGGGCGTCACGGGCGCCGAGTTCGCGTCGGCGTACATGAACCTCGGCTCGAAGGTCACGCTCGTCTCGAGCCGCGACCAGGTGCTGCCGGGCGAGGACCCGGACGCGGCCGGCGTGCTCGAGAAGGTGTTCACGCGCGGCGGTATGACGCTGCTCGCGAAGTCGCGCGCCAACAGCGTCGAGAACACGGGATCCGGCGTCGTCGTGACGCTGTCCGACGGCTCGACGGTCGAGGGCTCGCACTGCCTCATGGCGGTCGGATCCGTGCCCAACACGGCGGGCCTCGGCCTCGCCGAGGCGGGCGTGCAGCTGACCGACTCGGGGCACATCCACGTCAACCGCGTGGGCCGCACCTCGGTGCCGAACGTCTACGCCGTCGGAGACTGCACGAACCTCGTGCCGCTCGCGTCGGTGTCGTCGATGCTCGGCCGCACGGCCGTGTTCCACGCCATGGGCGACGCCGTGATCCCGTTCGCCGAGCACAAGATCGCCTCGAACATCTTCACGAGCCCCGAGATCGCGACGGTTGGGTGGACCGACACCGAGCGCGCCGTCGAGCTCAAGCTCGACCTGGCCGAGAACCCGCGCGCGAAGATGATGGGCGTCAAGGACGGCTTCGTGAAGCTCTACGCCCGCGACATGTCGGGCACGATCGTGGGCGGCGTCGTCGTGGCGCCCAAGGCGAGCGAGCTGATCTTCCCGATCGCGATCGCGGTCGAGCGTCGTCTCAACGTCGACCAGCTCGCGCGCGTGTTCACAGCCTACCCGTCGCTCGCGGGCGCGATCACCGACGCCGCCCGCGCCATGCACGGCGTGCAGCTGCGCGGCGAGGGCTGAGGGCGGGCGGGCGTCAGCCGCAGCTGGCGCTGGCGCCCCCGAGGATGTTGAAGCTGATCTCCCAGGGGTAGGAGACCGTGGTCGACGCCCACCCGCCGGTTGTCAGCGCCTCGACCGTGACGGTGCCGGTCGACGTCGTGTTCCAGCCGCTCTCGATGCCCCACGCGACGGCAGAGGTCGTCACGACGGTCGGCGTGTTGGCGGCCAGGAACGCGACG
>JAJUIM010000069.1 GCA_029267645.1 Microbacterium sp. | reverse complement strand
GCTCAGAGCACGCCGCGGTAGACCTCGAGCATCGCCTCGGTGCGGGACGACTGCACGAACTCGCGGCGCACGCGCTCGCTCGGCTCGGGCAGCGCGCCGCGCGCGATGTCGGCCGCTGCCTCGCGGAGGGCGTCGGCGAGGGCGCGGATCCGCTCGGGCTCGCCGTCGGCGGGACGCACGCGCCACAGCCCGCCGCCCATCTCGTCGGCGATATCGGGATCCGACACGATCGACGGCGTGCCGAGCTGGGCCGCCTCGAACGGCGTCATGCCCTGCGTCTCGAACCCGATGGAGGTCTGCACGAGCGCTGTGGACGCCGCGATGCGGGCGAGGGTCTCCTCGTAGCCGAGCCGGCCGAGGAAGCGCACGCGGTCGTGCAGCCCCCGCCGCTCGGCGAGGCGCCACGCGTCCTCCCACTCGAACCCGCCGCCCACGACGTCGAGGGGCAGGTCGATTCCGCTTGCGGCATATGCCTCGATGAGGGGGAGCAGGCGCTTCTCGGGGCTCATGCGCCCGACCCACACAAGCGCGCCCGACTTCTCGGGGCGGGCGAGCGAGGCGAGCACGTCGTCGTCGATGCCGTTCCAGACGACCTCGACGCGGTCGCGCACGCCGTGCCGCTCGAGCCGCCGCGCGAAGTGGCCCGACGGCGCCGTCACGGCGGCGGCGCGCGCCGAGATCCCGCGCAGGTATGCCCAGGCGTCGGATCCGCCGCCCGTGCCCGGCAGCAGCGCGCGGCGCGCGAGGTTCAGCCCCGCCAGCGCGAGCCCGGCGAGGGGAACGGTCGCGGCGAAACCCGCGTCCACACGGTTGTGCATCGTGTGCACGACCGGCACGCGAGCGCGCTCGGCGAAGCGGTAGCCGAGGACTGCGCCCCAGTAGTCGGCCTGCACGTGCACGAGATCGGGGATCCGGGCGCCGTCGCGACCCACGCGCCGCGCGATGCCGAGATCGACTGCTCGCTCCACGCGGCGCCCGGGCCAGACGCCCGCGTACTCGTAGTCGCGGGGCACGCCGATCGACGGCACGTCGACATATGCCGGATCCGACATGTTCGGCCGCTCGCGGCCATGGCGGGCGGGCGCGACGACCGTAACGGTGTGCCCCGCGCGCTCGAGGTACTTCCTCTGCAGCCGCATCGCGACCTGCGCGCCGCCCGATGTCTCGACGTGCTGATCGCCGAACATGACGACGTGCAGGGGCCGGCTCATTCCGGGATCGGCTCCCCGCGGTACAGCGCCTCGAACGTGTCGAGCGTGCGGCCGATATCGTGCACCTCGACCATCTCGAGCGATGCCCGCTGCATCTCGAGGTAGCGCTCGGGCGAGGCGTCGATCACGTCGCGCAGGCGATCCGTCAGCTGATCGACGTCGCCCGGTTCGAAGAGGTAGCCGTTCTCGCCGTCAGACACGAGGTGGGGGAGCGCGACGGCGTTCGCGGCGACGATCGGCAGGCCCGACGCCATCGCCTCCATCGTCGCGATCGACTGCAGCTCGGCGATCGACGCGATCGCGAAGACGGTCGCGCGCGTGAGCGCGGCCCGCAGCTCCTCGTCGGTGGTGTGCCCGTGGAAGACGACGCGGTCGCGGATCCCCAGCTCGGTCGCGAGCGCCTCGAGGTTCGCGCGCTGGTCGCCGTCGCCGACGAGCTCGACGATCACGTCGTCGCCCAGGCGGGCCGCGGCGCGCAGCACGTCGTCGACGCGCTTCTCGCTCGTGAGGCGGCCCACGAACACGATGCGCGTGTCCTCGCGCGGCGTGAGGTCGGCCGTGTACTGCGACTTGTCGATGCCGCAGCTGACGGGGATGACGCCCGAGATGTCGATCGTCTTCTCGAGGAAGTCGGCGGCCTTGCGCGTGGGCGTCGTCACCGCAGCGCACATGCGGAACGTGCGCTCGGCGTCGGCCCAGGCCTGCTTCACGAAGATGCGGTTGCCCCACTCGGGCAGGCGCGTGAAGTCGAGGACGTTCTCGGCCATCGTGTGGTTCGTCGCGATCACGGGGATCCCGCGCTTGCGCGCCTCGCGCGTGAGGCCGCGGCCGATCACGATGTGCGACTGGATGTGCACGACGTCGGGCTTCACGCGGTCGAGCACGCGGCGCGCGTAGTGCTTCGAGCGCCACGGCCACACGAAGCGCAGCCAGTCGTGGCTCCAGAGCGCGACGGACGGCAGGCGGTGGACGACGAGATCCTCGCCCTCGACGCGCTCGAAGCGCGGCTCCTCCTCGCGGTGCGCGACGTTGGGAGCGCTGACGTGCACGGTGTGGCCGCGCTGCACGAGCCCCGCCGCGAGGCGCTCGGCGAAGCGCGCGGCGCCGTTGATGTCGGGGGTGAACGTGTCACACCCGAGCAAGACCGTCAGGGGGCGTTGTTTCGCGGTATCGGACACCTCCACAACGCTACCGGCGCGGGGCCCGTTGTCCCATGACCTGGCGCGACATTCGGGGGTTACCCAGATGACTGCTCGCTCCACCACGAACGCAGGCGGCGCTCGGCCTCCTCTTCGCCGAGCGGCCCCTCGTCGAGCCGCAGCTCGAGCAGGAACCGATACGCCCGGCCCACGTCGGGCCCAGGACGGATGCCGAGCACCTCCTGGATGCGGTTGCCGTCGAGGTCGGGGCGGATCGCGTCGACCTCCTCCTGCTTGCGCAGCTGCACGATGCGCTGCTCGATGTCGTCGTACGCGGCGGCGAGCCGGCGGGCCTTGCGCTTGTTGCGCGTCGTGACGTCGGCCCGGGTGAGGATGTGCAGGCGCTCGAGCTCGTCGCCCGCGTCGCGCACGTACCGGCGCACGGCCGAATCGGTCCACGCGCCCTCCGCGTAACCGAAGAACCGCAGGTGCAGCTCGATGAGCTTCGCGACCGACTGGATCGTCGCCGTGTCGAACTTCAGCGCCTGCAGGCGCTTCTTCGCCATGCGGGATCCGACGACGTCGTGGTGATGGAACGTCACGGCGCCGCCCGGCTCGAGCTTGCGCGTGCGCGGCTTGCCGATGTCGTGCAGCAGCGCTGCGATGCGCAGCGCGACGTCGGGCTCGCCGCCGAAGCGCTCGCGCTCGAGGTCGATGGCCTGCCGCAGCACGGTGAGCGAGTGCTCGTAGACGTCCTTGTGGTGGTGGTGCTCGTCGACCTCGAGCTGCATCTCGCCGAGCTCGGGCAGGAACTCGTCGGCGAGCCCCGTCTCGACCATCACGCGGATCCCGCGCACCGGGTCGTCCGTCTGCATTGTGCGCGTGAGTTCCGACTGGATCCGCTCGGCGCTCACGATCTCGAGCGTCTGCCGCAGCTTTCCGATCGCGTCGCGGGTCGCGTCCTCGACGTCGAAGCCGAGCTGCGCCGCGAAGCGCGCCGCGCGCAGCATGCGCAGGGGGTCGTCGCCGAAGCTCACGGCGGGGTCGATGGGCGTGCGCAGCCGGCCGGCCACGAGATCCTCGACGCCGCCGGTCGGGTCGACGAGCTTCACATCGGGCACGCGCAGCGCCATGGCGTTCACCGTGAAGTCGCGGCGCGTGAGGTCGCCCTCGAGGCTGTCGCCGAACGCGACGACCGGCTTGCGCGTCGTGCCGTCGTAGCTGTCGGCGCGGTAGGTCGTGATCTCGACCTGCTCGCCCTTCACACGCGCGCCAATCGTGCCGAACGCCCGCCCGATGTCCCACTGCGTCGAGGAGACGGGGGTGACGATCCGCAGGATCTCGTCGGGCTCGGCGTCGGTCGTGAAGTCGAGGTCGTGTGTGTCGCGGCCGAGCAGCGCGTCGCGCACGGGGCCGCCCACGACGGCGAGATCCCGCCCCGCGTCGGCGAAGGCGCGAGCGAGCGTCGAGACGACGGGGGAGTGCGCGAGGTCGCCGAGGCGCGCGAGACCGGCGGCCATGTTGAGCATGCGATCCAGGGTAGTGGCGACGCCTTCGAGACCGGCGAGAGCGCCCAGCCCAACACAACGCAGTCAATCCGGGGCCGAAACTGCCGAAACCGGCGAGTTCGGGCCACCTGTCGCCCGGATTGACTGCGTTGTGTTGGGGGAGAGGTGGGAAAGGTACCGTCGAAGCATGCGTGCAACGGTGATCTACGGCGAACGAGACATCCGGTCCGAGCAGGTGCCCGACCCCGTCCTGAGCGGGGAGGGGAAGGACGCGATCGTGCGCGTCTCAGCCGCGTGCGTGTGCGGATCCGACCTGTGGCCGTACCGCGGCGTGACGCACCCGAAGATGCCCAAGCGCATCGGGCACGAATTCGTGGGCGTCGTGGAGGAGGTCGCGAGCGGGGTGACCCGCGTGAAGCCGGGCGACCTCGTGATCGCGCCGTTCTACGACTGCTGCGGCGAGTGCGTGAACTGCCGCAACGGCTTCACGACGTCGTGCCTCGAGATCGGCTGGTTCGGCGGGGTCGACCACTGGGGCCACGCGGTCGACGGCGCGCAGGGCGAGCTCGTGCGCGTGCCGCACGCCGACGGCGCCCTCACGGTGGTGCCCGGCGGCGCGGACGCCGACCTGCTGCCGCACCTGCTCACGCTGAGCGACGTGTTCCTCACGGGCCACCACGCGGCCGTCTCGGCCGGCGTGCGCAAGGGATCCACGGTCGCGGTCGTCGGCGACGGCGCTGTGGGCCTGTCGGCCGTGCTCGCGGCGCACCGCCTCGGCGCCGAGCGGATCGTCGCGATGTCGCGCCACGCCTCGCGCCAGGAGGTCGCGCGCGAGTTCGGCGCGACCGACGTCGTGGCGGAGCGCGGCGACGAGGGCATCGCGATCCTGAAGGACATGTTCGACGGCGTCGGCCCGGATGCGGTGCTCGAGTGCGTCGGCACGAAGGAGTCGATGGATCAGGCGCTGCGTTCCGCACGCCCCGGCGGGCAGGTCGGCTTCGTCGGCGTGCCGAACGGCGGACCCGAGCTGCCGATGCGCACGATGTTCGACACGAACGTCGGCGTGCGCGGCGGCGTCGCGCCCGTGCGCAGCTACGTCGACGAGATCCTGCCCGAGGTGCTCGACGGATCGCTGCGCCCCGGCCGCGTCTTCGACCAGACGTTCGCCCTCGCCGATGCGGCGAGCGCCTATGCGGCCATGGACGAGCGCCGCGCGATCAAGTCGCTGCTGCTGCCGTAGAAAAGTGCACGCCCCGCGCGTCGCCGAGCTGGGGGAGAGGGCGTCGCGCAGGGCGTGCGGTCTGGGGGATCAGGCGGCCGACCAGCCTCCGTCGGAGGGCAGGATCACGCCGTTGAGGTTCGTCGCGTCGTCGCTCAGCAGGAACGTGATGCTCGCCGCGAGCTGCGTCGCCTGCGCGACCGACGGGATCGAGGCCATGCCGCGCTGGATGCGGGGCGCCGCGAACTCCGAGGCGAAGGTGCCGTCGATACCGGTCGCGACGGCACCCGGCGCGACGGCGTTGATGCGCAGGCCCGACAGCGCGTAGAGGTACGCCGAGCTCTTCGTCATGCCGACGACGGCGTGCTTCGAGGCCGTGTACGCCGTGCCCGCGGCGGATCCGCGCAGGCCCGCCTCGCTCGCGACGTTGACGATGCTGCCGGCGCCGCGCTCGAGCATGCCGGGGATGACGGCCTTCATGAGCTTGAAGGATCCCGTCACGTTGACCGCGAACACGCGGTCCCAGAGGTCCTGCTCGACCTCGTGCACGGGCTGCATGCGGTCCATGATGCCCGCGATGTTGGCGAGCCCGTCGATCTGCTCGCCCGCGGCCTCGACGATCGAGGCGACTGCGCCGTCGTCCGTGATGTTCGCGACGACCTTCACGATGTCGGATCCGTCGTGCTCGGCGACGAACTCGTCGAGGCCGGTCTCGTTCATGTCGACCGCGACGACGCGGCCGCCCTCGCGCGCGATGCGCGACGCGGTCGCGCGGCCGATGCCGGATCCGGCACCCGTCACGATGATGGTGCGGCCCTCGAAGCGGCCGGGGAGGATCTGCTCGTCCCACTGCGCCATGGCGGGGCCCTGCTGTGTGGCGTCGCTCATGCGACATCCTTTCGTTCTGTGGCCGGGGAATCCCTCGGTCGAACTCTACCGGACATCGATGTCCGGTAATAGGCTACTCCTCATGTCGGGCACGGGTGACACCTCCAAGCGCAATCGCGGCCCCGCCGCCGCGGCCGAGAATCGGCGCGCGCTGATCCAGGCGGCCCGCGAGCTGTTCGCCGAGCGCGGCTTCGCCGTGCCGTTCAGCGCGATCGCGCGGCGCGCGGGGGTGGGGCAGGCGAGCCTGTACCGACACTTCCCCGACAAGGTCGCGATCGGCATCGCGGTGTTCGACGAGAACCTCGCGCTGCTCGAGGGCGAGCACCTGCGCATGCGCGAGTTCCTCGAGCGCATCGCCGATCAGGCGCGCGCGTCGACGTCGCTGCTGGAGGCGCTCGTGGCGGATCGTTCGGGCGCCGCCGCCGAGCTGCAGACGCGCCTGCGCGCCATCATCGGCGGGATCCTCGACCGCGAGCGGGCCGAAGGCGCGCTCGACGCGCGCGTCTCGGTCGACGACGCCGTTGCGGCGGTCAGCATGGTCGCGTTCCACGTGGCCGCGACGCCCGACGAGGGCGCCGCGGCGCACGCGATCGGGCTCATCGAGCGCGGCCTCATGCCGCGCCCGTGAGGCCCTCGATCAGTCGTCGACGACCGTGACGGTGACGGGGATGTTGCCGCGCGTGGCGTTGCTGTAGGGGCACACCTGGTGCGCCGCGTTCGCGAGGCCCTGCGCGACCTCCTCCTCGAGGTCGGGGATGACGACCTCGAGGTCGACGGCGAGCGAGAACCCGCCCTCCTCCGTGCGCAGCACCGACACGCGGCCGCCGACCGACGATCCCTCGATCGCGATCTTCTGCTGCCGCGCGACCATCTGCAGGGCAGAGTGGAAGCAGGCCGCGTAGCCCGCGGCGAAGAGCTGCTCGGGGTTCGCCCCGTTGCCGCTGCCGCCCATCTCGCGGGGGATCGCGAGGTCGAACTCGAGGTCGGTGCCGGCGACCGCGACCTGACCGTCGCGCCCCGCGCCGGTGGCGAGTGCTTCTGTCGTGTAAAGAGCGTCCATGTTCCCAGCATCGCCGCGAATCGGCCGGCCGGGGTCGCCCAGTTGATGAAATCTCTGGGAACGCGCGGGGGCAGCCGCGAGAATGGTCGCGTGCTGAACCCCGACGCCGACCTCATCCGCGCTCTCGCCGCCGACCTCGCGGACGCCGACTTCCGCTCCGCGCCCCTGCGGGCCGGCTGGGGCGTCGAGGCCGACGACGCGATCGGCCGCACGCTGCGCACGCCCGCGCTGCGCGGCCTCGGCGACCGCACGGATCCGCAGGCCGTGCTCGCGCGCCTGCTCATCTTCGGCGTCGCGCAGCCCGTCTCGCACGTCGACGACGCGCTGCCGCGCACGGGATCCGCGGGGCTCGTCACGCTCGGCCTCGCGCGCGTCGACGCGCACGCCGTGACGCCCACCGCGATCGTGCGCCCGCAGTCGTTCCACGACGACCGCGGGCCGGGGGAGTGGTGGGTCGCCTCCGACCTCGACGAGCTCGCGACGGGCGGCGGATCCCTCCCCGACGACCACGTGCTGGGCGTCGGCGGCGCCTCGCTCACGCTCGCCGGCCTGCAGCTGCCGACGCCCGCGCGCCGCGTGCTCGACCTCGGCACCGGCTGCGGCGTGCAGGCGCTGCGCGCGAGGCGCTACGCCGACGAGGTCGTCGCGACCGACATCTCGGCGCGCGCCCTCGCCTTCACGCGCATGAACGCGCTCCTCGACGGCACCTCGGGCATCGACACACGGCTCGGCTCGCTGTTCGAGCCCGTCGCGGGCGAGACGTTCGACCGCATCGTCTCCAATCCGCCCTTCGTCATCACGCCGCGCGTGCAGGGCGTGCCCGCATACGAGTACCGCGACGGCGGCCTCGTGGGCGACGCGCTCGTCGAGCAGGTCGTCGCGGGCGTCGGCGCGCACCTCGTGCCCGGCGGCGTGGCGCAGTTCCTCGGCAACTGGGAGACGAAGGACGGATCCGCGGGCCTCGACCGCGTGCGTTCTTGGGTCGAGGCGTCGCCCGTGCCGCTCGACGCGTGGGTCGTCGAGCGCGAAGAGCTGAACCCCATCGAGTACGCCGAGATGTGGATCCGCGACGGCGGCACGGCGCCCGGCACCCCCGACCACGACCGCCTGCTCACTGCATGGCTCGACGACTTCGCCGCGCGCGGCGTGACGGCGATCGGCTTCGGCTACGTGCTCCTGCGCCGCGCCGAGGGCGAGCCGACGCTCGCGCGCTACGAGCGCGTTCCGCAGCCGATCCCGTCGGAGGGGGCGCTCGGATCCCACCTCTCCGACGCGCTCGCGGCGCACGACGCGCAGGCGGCGCTCTCCGACGACGAGCTCGAGGCCCGCGTGCTGCGCGCGGCGCCCGACGTGACCGAGGCGCGCCACCACACGCCCGGGTCCGAGCACCCGACCGTCATCGAGCTGC
>JAJUIM010000348.1 GCA_029267645.1 Microbacterium sp. | reverse complement strand
CCCCGTGATGTTATCGACACCTGCCGCGGTTCTCCCGTGCGATCAGGTGCGCACGGGTGCGTCGATGAGCGCCGCGAGCTCGGTGAGGAAGCTCGGAAGGTCGACGCCGCGCCGCGCGAGCCGCCTGGCGTTGTCGGGATCGGCGAACACGTCGACGAACTGCTCGAACACGGTCTGGAAGGCGGGCCGGTCGGATTCGCTGAACGCGACGAGCGCCACGACGTGCACGCGCTCGTCGCCCCACGCGATCGCCTGCTCGCTCACGGCGAGGGCGATCGCCGTGCGCTCGGCCGACATCGTGAGCGCGTGCGGCACGGCGAGCGACTCCGTGAACGCCGTCGACGAGAGCCGCTCGCGCTCGATCGCGCTCTCGACGTACGCCTCGTCGACGACGCCCTCCCGCACGAGGGCGGCCCCGAGCGCGCGGATGACGCCCTCCGGCGAGTCCTCGTCGATGTCGCGCACGAACGCCGACGGCGCGAACCACCGCTCCATGTCGGTGCGCAGGCCCGAGAGCCTGCGGTGGCGGCGCACGCGCGAGACGGCGTCGGCTGCGCGCGCGAGGTCGCGCTCCGAGAGGAACGGCGGAATCCGCACGATGCGCTCGGGGTCGATGCCCGCCCTCGCGGGCGGCTCGATCGTCGTGAGGACGACGTCGGCGTCGAAGCTCGACCAGTCGGGATCGAAGCGGGCCTCGACCTCGACCACGCGCAGCTCGTGCCCGAGGAAACGCTCGATCGAAGCCTGCAGCTGCCGGCGCATCTCGTCGGGCCCCGGGCTCACGAGCGCCGCCGTGAGCGAGCGCTGCGCGCGGCGCTGGGGATCCAGCGCCGTCCCGACGTGCATCGCGATGTCGGTGATCTCGTCGTCGCGGATCCGCGCCTCGAGCGCCGCGGAGACGTCGCCCGCGATCGCGACGGCCATCTCGTAGGCAAGCGGCGAGGCCGCCTTGAGCGACCTCGTCATGGGGTTGCGCGCCGAGAGCTGCTCGCGCGCGCGGCGTACGAGCGTGTCGACGAGGGGCGCGAGCCGCTCGGCGAGCGAGGCGACGTCGATGTCGACGTCGTAGTCGCGAGCCACGCGGTCGGTGGCGTCGCGCACGGCGCTCGCAACGAGCGGATCCGTCTCGCGCTGCGCGTCGGTTCCCGGCTCGACGACCGACATCGTCACGAGCGAGGCGAGGTGGGCCGCGTCGCCCGCCGTCAGCTCCGCGCCGAAGCGCTCGCGCGCGATCGCCGCCACGGCGCGCGCGATGGGCGCGAGGTCGCCTGGCGCGCCCTCGTCCGGGATCCCGTGGCCGCGCGCCGCCCGGTCGGCCGCGATCGAAATGTGCAGCACGACGTCGGCGATCGCCAGCTCGTTCACGACGTAGCCGAGGCCCGCGAGCGCGTCGGCGAGGTCGCGCCCCACCTCGGCGAACGGCGCCGTGTCGAAGTGCAGCCGGTCGGCCGCGCGGCGCATCGCCTCGATGCCACCGTCCTCGTCCGCCGCGTCCCGCGCGACGCGGGCGAGGAACCGCCGCACGTCGCGCTCGGAGCCGTGGAGCGTCACGACCGCCGCCTCGCGCGAGAACGAGAGCCCCGTGCCGCGCAGCAGGTCGCGGATCCGGCGCAGGTCGGCCTCGATCGTGCCGGGCGAGACGCGCAGCGCGAGCGCCGTCTCGAACACGTCGACGCCCTCGTCGGACGCCGCGAGCATGCGGATGAGGGCGAGCAGCCGCTCTCGCGGCGAACCGCGTTCGGGTGCGGCCCCCTCGATGTCGAGCTCGGCCGCTGCGGGCGTCGCGCGGTAGCCGAGCGGCCCCGACTCGATCGCGTCGCCGCCGGGCGAGACGCGGTTGATCGACGTGACGTAGGAGCGCACGCTGCGCGGCGTCACGCCGAGCTGGTCGGCGAGGAAGCCGGCCGTCACCCAGTCGCCGCGGCGCACGAGGATGCTGAGCACGCGCGCCTGCCGTTTCCTCGTCACGCCTCCCAGTCAACCATCCGGGCATGGGGGTTTTCCGCGGGCCCCGGAAAGAAACCTCCATTGCCACGGGCGCCCCGGAGGAACAGGATGGGGAGGAAGAAGGAGTGGTGCATCGATGAGGATCATCGTGGTGTGCGGCGCGGGCGCTTCGAGCACTTTCGTGGCGACGCGGCTTCAGCGCGCCGCGACGGCGGCGGGGGTCCCCCTCGACGCGGTCGCGCGGTCCCTCACCTCGATCGCCGAGGACGTCGCGACGGCAGACGCAATCCTCCTCGGCGCGCACGCGGCCGAGTCGGCAGGCGACGTCCTCGCCCTCGCGGCCCCGGGCGGGATCCCTGTCGTGCCTCTCCCCTCCGACATCGCGCGCGATCGCGATGGCACGAGGGCGCTCTCGCTCGTTCAGGACACCCTCTGAGGGATCCGCGCCCGCGGCTCCCCCGACGAAAGGAAACACCATGGCCACTCGCACCGTCACCAT
>JAJUIM010000174.1 GCA_029267645.1 Microbacterium sp. | reverse complement strand
CCCGTCGAGAACGTGCCGCCCGCGAACTCGGAGTCGTTCCAGTTGGCGAGCGTGTAGGCGGCGCCGATGCCGACGACGACGCCTCCGGCGAGGATCGCGAGGACCTTGCGGCGGCGAGTACGAGAGGGGGCCATGTGCATCTCCATCGATCGAAGGAAGCGGCCCTGATCTGGGACCGAATCACGTCACGCGATGAGCAGGGCACGGGTCGTCGCGACACGCCAAGGCCCAGAAGACGCGAGAAAGCCCCGTGTGGGGCGCACGGTGTGCGCCCCACACGGGGCTTTCGGACGCGGGTGCGTCAGGCCACGGCGATCGAGGCCACGTCCAGCGGAATACCGGGGCCGAACGTCGTCGACACCGAGCCCTTCTGGATGTAGCGGCCCTTGGCGCTCGACGGCTTCAGGCGGACGACCTCGTCGAGGGCGGCCTGGATGTTCTCGTTCAGCTTCTCGGCGTCGAACGAGGCCTTGCCCACGATGAAGTGGAGGTTGGCGTGCTTGTCGACGCGGAAGTCGATCTTGCCGCCCTTGATCTCCTCGACGGCCTTCGCCGGGTTCGGCGTGACGGTGCCCGTCTTGGGGTTCGGCATGAGGCCGCGGGGACCGAGGACCTTACCGAGACGACCCACCTGGCCCATGAGCTCGGGCACGGCGACGGCCGCGTCGAAGTCGGTCCACCCGTCGGCGACCTTCTGGATGAGCTCGGCGCCGCCGACCTCGTCCGCGCCAGCGGCGATCGCGGCCTCGGCCGCCTCACCGTTCGCGAAGACGATGACCTTGGCGGTCTTGCCGGTGCCGTGGGGCAGCATGACGGTGCCGCGCACCATCTGGTCGGCCTTGCGGGGGTCGACCGCGAGCTTCAGCGCGACCTCGACGGTCGAGTCGAACTTCTTCGAGCCGGTCTCCTTGGCGAGCGCGACGGCCTCGGCGGGCGTGTAGAAGCGCCCCTCCTCGACCTTTGCGGCTGCGGCGGCGTAAACCTTGGACTTCGCCATTCTCGTTCTCCCCCTCAGCCCTCGACCGTGATGCCCATGGAGCGGGCGGTTCCGGCGATGATCTTCGATGCAGCCTCAAGGTCGTTCGCGTTGAGGTCGGGCTGCTTGGTCTTGGCGATCTCCTCGACCTGCTCCTTCGTGAGCTTGCCGACCTTGACCGTGTGGGGCGTGCTCGAGCCGCTCTTGACACCTGCGGCCTTCTTGATGAGCTCGGCCGCCGGCGGCGTCTTCAGGACGAACGTGAAGCTGCGGTCCTCGTAGACGGTGATCTCCACGGGGACGACGTTGCCGCGCTGCGACTCGGTCGCGGCGTTGTACGCCTTGCAGAACTCCATGATGTTGACGCCGTGCTGACCCAGGGCAGGGCCGATCGGCGGCGCCGGGTTGGCCTGGCCGGCCTGGATCTGGAGCTTGATCAGCCCCGAGACCTTCTTCTTCGGTGCCATGTGCTTTCCTTTCTCCGAGCACACGCCGTGTGCGTGCGCTCTCCCACACCCGAAGAGGCGTGGTGGCTTGTGGCGCGATAATGCGCAACCCAGGGATTATGCCCGAGCAGCCTGGGTGTTCCCGGAATCCGCGCGAGCGGATCAGACCATCTTGGTGACCTGATCGAACGCCAGCTCGACCGGCGTCTCGCGCTCGAACAGCGACACGAGCACCGTGAGCTTGCCGCTCGCCGCGTTGATCTCGCTGATCGAACCGGGCAGACCCGCGAACGAGCCGTCCTTGATCGTGATGGTCTCGCCGACCTCGAAGTCGACCTCGGCCGGGATCGAGCGGGCGGCGTTCGTCTGCTTCGCCTTCTGGTCGCCGGCGGCGGCCTTCTCGGCCTCCTTGATCTCGGCGAGCGGCTTCAGCATGTTGAACGCCTCTTCGAAGCGCAGCGGCGCCGGGTTGTGGGCGTTGCCCACAAAGCCCGTCACGCCGGGCGTGTGGCGAACCACCGACCAGGTGTCCTCGTTGAGCTCCATGCGCACCAGCACGTAGCCGGGCACGCGAACTCGCGTGACCATCTTGCGCTGGCCGTTCTTGATCTCGACGACGTCCTCCATGGGGACCTCGACCTGGTAGATGTCGTCCTCGACCTCGAGCGTCGACTTGCGCTGCTCGATGTTGGCCTTCACCTTGCGCTCGAAGCCCGCGTACGAGTGGATGACGTACCACTTGCCCTCGAGCGAGCGCAGCTCGGCGCGGAACTCGGCGTACGGGTCCTCGTCCTCGGCCTGCGGCGCCTCGTCGGCGACGTCGGCCGCGGGCTCGACCTGCTGGCCGTTCTCCTCCGCGTCCTCCGCGAGGACCTCGGCCGCGGCCTCGACCTCGGCGGTCTCGTCGATGTTGAGTGCGTCGTTCACGATCGCGTCTGCCTCCGGGTCGTCGATGGAGATGTCTTCGCTGTCAGCGAGCCCGCCCTCGTCGTCGACGTGCATCGCCTTGTGCTCGGCGGCGTCGCTCGCCTTCTCATTGCCCGCGAGGGTGCTGCCCGTCTGGGCCTCGTCATCCTCGCTCGACTGCTCGGCCGCGGGGGCCCAGTCGGCGTCGTCGAGATGCTTCTCGGACACGGTTCAGCCTCTTTCGATCTAGTTCGGAACGCCGAATACGACGTCCACCACCAGCTGGAAGACCGTGTCGAGTCCGAGGATGAGCGCCATCATCACCACAACGAACCCCAGCACGACGCTCGTGAACTTGACGAGCTCCTTGCGGGTGGGGGTGACCACCTTGCGGAGTTCCGCGATGACCTGACGGAAGAAGATCACGATGCGAGCGAAGAAGTTCGGCTTCTTCCCCGCGTTCGCGCCTCCTGCGGCGGCGATGCCACCAGCTGCATCCTGAGCCATTCGTCACCTTTCGTGGGTCAGCGTGTTGCTGACGCGCAGGGCGGACAGGAATCGAACCTGCAACCTGCGGTTTTGGAGACCGCTGCTCTGCCAATTGAGCTACCGCCCTAGAGACCAAGCGGCCTCGGGATCCCCCACCGGCCTCGCGCCGAACCAGGGGCACAGCGAAAGATACAGCGAGGAACTGCTCTATCGATCATACGGCATCGCGACAGGGGTCGCGAACCGGGCCGTCCCTCGCGCGTGGCGCCCGGCCCGCGATCCGCTGTTTCGTCCTGTGACGGATCGCGTTTCGCCGTGTGACGGCGGCGCGTGACGCCGCGGATCCCGAGCCCTACGCTTTCGGGAACCCGTTCGCTCGACACCGTGAGGATCCGCTCGATGAGCACGTCACCCCGCACCGCACCGCACACCGCCGCCGCGCTTCACCCGGCCGGCGACATGTGCGCGCACGCGGCGCCGGGGCACGACCTGCACCCGATCCAGAAGCGGCTCGCCGCCGCGACGCCGAGCCGCTGGACCGACGCGATCGCGGGCGAGACGAGCGCCGACGGCTGGCTCGAGCTGCACGCGGTCGACGGATCCCCGCTGCCGCGCGTGTGGCACCACGAGCACCTCGGCGACATCGTGCACCCCGGCGAGCCCGTCGCGCTGCACGGCCGGTACCACGTGCTCGTCGTGGGCAGCAGCTGGCTCAACGTCGCCGACGCGCCCTCGCTCGTCGGCTGACGGGCGGGGCCGCGGTCGCCGCTGCTTCCGCTTCCTGACCGTCGTCCTGTGATCGCGCGTCGCCTTTGCGGCGACGGGTCCTCTTGTGGCCGCGCGTCCTCTTGTGGCCGCGCGTCAGGCGGATCCCATGGGCGCGAGCCGCGCCGCCATCGCGTCGCACTCGTCGGCGCAGTCGGTGCAGGCCTGGGCGCACATGCGCATGGCCTCGCTCATGTCGGCGTGCGCCATGCACTCCTCGGCGCAGGCGCGCGCCATGGTCGACATCGCGTGCAGCATGGCCGTCATCGAGGACGGCTCCATGCCCATGGGGCGCATCATCATGCGCATCATGCCGTGGGCCATGTCGGCGCAGTTCATGCACATCGCGCGACTGCGGGCCATGCCCTCGCCGGCGTCCATCTCGGCGCACATGACGCACGCCTGCTCGCAGGCCGCACAGGCCTCGAGACACGCCTGCATCGAGTCGGCGTCGACCGTCATCTCGCCCATCTCGGGCATCGTCATCATGCCCGACATCATCTTCATGTCCATCGCGATTGCTCCCCGTGCTCGTGATCCGGAACCTCCGGATGCCTCGAATGGTACGGCCGGGCGGGCGCGGTGTCGACGGGTGTGTTCGGCCGCCGCACTGGCTACGCTGTGAACGTGACTGAACCCGCTCCGCTCTCCCGCAAGATCTCCGCCATCGCCGAGTCGGCGACCCTCAAGGTCGACGCCAAGGCGAAGGCGCTCAAGGCCGAGGGCCGACCCGTCATCTCGTACGCGGCGGGCGAGCCCGATTTCGCGACCCCCGACGCGGTCGTCGACGCCGCGCGCGAGGCGCTGGCGGATCCGTCGAACTTCCGTTATTCGCCCGCTGCCGGTCTTCCGGCGCTCAAGCAGGCGATCGTCGAGAAGACGAAGCGCGACTCGGGCCTTGCGGTCGAGCCGAGCCAGGTCGTCGTCACGAACGGCGGCAAGCAGGCCGTGTACCAGGCGTTCCAGGTCGTGCTGAACCCGGGCGACGAGGTGCTGTTGCCGGCGCCGTACTGGACGACGTACCCCGAGGCGATCCAGCTCGCCGACGGCACGCCCGTCGCCGTGTTCGCGGGCGCCGACCAGGACTACAAGGTCACGGTCGCGCAGCTCGAGGCCGCGCGCACCGAGAAGACGAAGGCGCTCGT
>JAJUIM010000331.1 GCA_029267645.1 Microbacterium sp. | reverse complement strand
GCGGTGGCAGGGCACGAACAGCGCGGCGGCGTTCCGCGCGCAGATCGCGGCGACGGCGCGCACGGCGCCGGCGGGCTCGCCAAGCAGCTCCGCGAATTCGGCGTACGACAGGGGAGCGCCGGGCGCGATCGCGCGCAGCGCGTCCCAGCCGCGAAGCTGCAGCGCCGTCCCGCCCTGTCGCACGGTCACTCCGTCGATCGCGGCGATGTCGCCGTCGTAGAAGGCCCGCACCGCGTCCGCGGCACCCGTGGATCCCCCTGCGAGCGACGCCGGCCGCTCCGCGGGGCGGATCCGCTCGCGCACGGCCTCGACGTCGTGGCTCCATCCCGACGCGAGCACGGCGCCGTCAGCGTCCGCGATCATGGTGAAGGGCCCGTCGGGTGTCGCGAGGGTTTCGACGACGGCGTCGGTCATGAGGATCCCTTCGGGGCGGAGAGCGCGGCGCGCCACAGGTGCGATGACAAGTATGACCGCCACGGAGCCGAGACGGCAGACCACGCGAACAGCTCGGCGGGGGAGCTGGGCAACCCGACGGCCGCCGCGCCCGCCCGCAGCGCGAGATCCCCGGTCAGGATCACGTCGGGATCTCTGCCGACGCGCATCGCGAGGTAGTCGGCCGTCCACGGCCCCACGCCACGCAGCGCGAGAAGGCTCGCTCGCGGGGTCTGGGAGTCCAGCACGAGCTCGCCGTCGGCGACCGCGCGCGCCGCCTCGACGATGGCCCGCACGCGGCTCTGCGGGCCGCGCAACACCTCGCTCCCGCGGTCGGCGAGCGCCCGCGCGGTGGGGAACAGCGTGCGCTCCCGTCCCGCGATCCTGACCCGCTCGCCGAGGGCCTCGGCGAGCCGCGTCAGGTGCGTGCGGGCCGCTGCGACCGAGATCTGCTGGCCGACCATCGCGCGCACGAGCATCTCGAAGGGATCCGCGGCGCCGGGCACGCGGATCCCCGGCGTGCGCGCCACAAGCGGCGCGATCTCGGGGATCGCCGAGAGCGCGGCGTCGACGCGGGCGGGATCCGTCGCAACGTCGAACAGCAGCCGCACGCGGCGCTCGAGCTCGCCGCCGTCGACCTCGTCGGCCACCTCCGCCTCGACGAGCAGCGCGCCCTCGACGACCGTGACGACGGACCAGGCGGGGCCGCTCGGGAGCCGCATCGTGCGCGCGAAGCTCGTCGCTGTGACCTCCTCGACGCCCGCGACGGCACGCGGACCCATCCACGCCAGCACGCCCGCCGCGTCGAAGGGCCGGGGCAGCGGGATCCGGGTCTCGTGGCGCACCGTCTCAGCTTCGCACGCGTCGGGTCGAGCAACCGGGGTTGACAGCGTACGACGAGCAACATAGGTTGACACCATGAACGCGACAGAGACGGCACGGGCGGCCGCCGACACGGCGGATCCGCGCGCCGGCCTGCGCGCCGTCGCCTCGCTGCGCACGCTCGCCGACGCGCTCGAGCTGCGCCAGGTCGAGGCGGCGCTGCGGGCGGACATGACGTGGCAGCAGATCGCCGATTCCCTCGGCGTCACCCGCCAGGCCGTCCACAAGAAGTACGCAAAGCGCGTCGACCCGACCATCGCGCAGCCGCGCAAGAAGACCTGACCGAGAGGCCGACGACCGTGAAGATCTCCCAGATGCTCGCGACGAGCATGACCCTGTCCCTCACCGCGACCGAGGAGGCCACGCGGTTCGGCGTGAGCGAGGTCGACCTCGAGCACCTGCTGCTCGCGCTCGCCCTCGACGAGGGGTCCGCGGGCCGGGCGCTGCGCGACAGCGGCGTCACGAGCGAGGCCGCGCGCGAGGCGGTCGCCGCGCAGCACCGCGAGCAGCTCGCCTCGCTCGGCGTGGACGCCGACCTGCCGGGCGACGGGCGGATCCAGTGGCCGATCCGCCGCGGATACGACTTCACACCGCGCGCGCGGGACGTGCTCTCGAACGTCGGCGCGAAGAAGAAGGCGGGGGATCCGCCCGCCTTGCTGCGCGAGCTCCTCGCCGAGCCGAGCGGCACGGTCTCGGCGCTGCTCCAGCGCCTCGGCACCGACGAGCGGGAGATCCGCACCCGGCTCGACACGGTCCAGCAGGAGGCGCCCGTGCGCCGCACCCCGACGTCGCCCCTCATGCGAACCACCACGGTGTTCGTCCCCGCCCCGCCGGAGGAGATCATGGCGCTCGTCCGCGACCCCGCGCGCCTGCCTGAGTGGGAGCCGGGACTCGAACACGTCGACGCCGACGGCGACGCCTGGCGGGGCACGGCGAAGACGTCAGACGACGACGGCAAGCCGCTCCGCGTCGCAGCACGTCACGTGCGCACGCGCATCGTCCGCGACGCACACGGCGACGCGCACGTCGCGTGGCGCCTCGCCTACCCGGACGACCCGCGCGCCAACACGCGCCGCATCGCCGTGTCGGTGCGCGAGGCGGACGGCGGATCCGATGTGACGGTCGAGGCGGGATGGATCCGCGGCGCCGGCCCGCGCGGACTGCGGCGCGCCGTCGCGCCCATCACACGCCTGGTGATGCGCCCGATCGTGCGATGGGCGCTGTGGATCCAG
>JAJUIM010000459.1 GCA_029267645.1 Microbacterium sp. | reverse complement strand
TCCGACCAGGCGGTCGCGCAGGAGCAGAACGAGGCGACGCAGACCATCATCGACGGGCTGCGCGAGGACGGCAAGGTCGACATCAAGCTCTGACCCCGACCTCACGGCGCGCCGGCTCCCTCCCTCGAGGGGCCGGCGCGCCGTGTATCGAGGCCGCCGTGCGCGCCGCCGGCGACTTCGTCGCGGCGCTGCGGGCGCGCATGCCGCATCTCGCGGGTATCGCGCTCGCGAGCACGCACCTCGCGCAGCTCGCGCCCGCCTTCGCGGAGGTCGCGCACGACCTGCCGCTGTTCGACGCGACGGAGCGCGTGATCCACGACGTCGCGGAGTTCCCGGCGCGCGGATCCGGCCGTACGGTGCTGCTCGCGACGGCGAGCGCCGAGCGTCCGCTCGTGGAGTTCGAGCGCGCGCTTCGCGCCGTGGGCTGCGATCTCACGCCTCTCGCTGTGTCGTTCCGCGGCGCGTGAGAACGACGCCCCACCTGCGGTTCAGCGGCGGGCGATAGCGTCGAGGGCGTGTTCCACATCGTCTTCTTCGAGCCGCGGATCCCGCCGAACACGGGCAACGCGATCCGCATGTCGGCCGCGACCGGCAGCATGCTGCACCTCGTCGAGCCGCTGGGCTTCGACCTGTCCGACACGAAGCTGCGCCGCGCGGGCCTCGACTATCACGACCTCGCGCACGTCGAGGTGCACCCCGATTTCGACGCCCTCGTCGCGTACCTCGCCGAGCACGCGTCGGGCCGCATCTACGCCTTCACGGGGCACACCGAGCGCTGGTACACGGACGTCTCGTACGAGGACGGCGACGCGCTGCTCTTCGGCCCCGAGCCCACGGGCCTCCCCCGCGAGGTGCTCGACGACCCGCGCGTGACGGCCCAGCTGCGCATCCCCATGCGCCCCGGCGTGCGCTCGCTCAACCTCTCGAACTCGGCCGCGATCGCCACATTCGAGGCCTGGCGTCAGAACGGCTTCGCCGGGGGTGTGTGAACGGCGGGGCGTTCGCCCTACCGTGGGCGCATGACCTACGCGAACATCGGCACGCTCGGGGCCGTTCCCGGCAAGCGCGATGAGCTCGTCGCGCTGCTCACCCGACGCAGCACGGAACTGAACGACATGGGCTGCCTGCTATACGAGGTGGGCACCCGCGACGGCGAACCCGACACGGTGTACGTCGTCGAACTGTGGGACTCGGAGGAGGCGCACCGCGCGTCGCTCGAGCTCGAGACCGTGCGCGCCACGATCTCCGAGGCGCGGCCGCTGCTGTCCGGCGAGATGTCGGGCACGGGCTTCACGGTCGCGGGTTCGCCCCTGCGTGACTGACGCGCATTGACATGCAAGTTTCTACTTGCATGTAGTCGAGGCGTGGCAGACATCTATCGCGCCCTCTCCGATGCGACGAGGCGGCGGCTCCTCGATCTGCTCGCCGAGCGCGACGGCATGACGCTGTTCGAGATCTGCAGCCGCCTGATCGACGAGGGCACGGGATCCTCGCGGCAGGCGATTTCACAGCACCTGAGCGTGCTCGAAGAGAGCGGCCTGCTCGCGACCGAGCGCGTCGGCCGCACGAAGGTGCACCACTTCACTCCGGAGCCGCTGCGGGAGATCACCCGGCGCTGGCCCCTCGACAGACAGGACGAATCATCATGAAG
>JAJUIM010000369.1 GCA_029267645.1 Microbacterium sp. | reverse complement strand
TCCGCCGACGCCGTGGTGCGCGAGGCCGTGGCGGCGCACGCCCTCGAGCTGGAAGCCCAGGGCCTGGGCGACGCGGGCCGACGCGGTGTTCCCGACGACCGCGTGCCACTCGAGGCGCTCGAGCCGCATGGGGCCGAAGGCGAAGTCGACCACGGCGCGGGCGGCCTCGACCGTGTATCCGTTGCCGCGGGCCTCGGGTGCGAGCCAGTAGCCGAGCTCTGCCGCGCCGTCCTTGATGCGGTGCAGGCCGATGACGCCCGCGAACTGGTCGCCCGCGCGCACGGCCCAGACGTGCTCGGATCCCGCCTGCCACCACTCGGCCGCGAGCCGAACGAACGACTCGGCGTCCTCGCGCGTGTAGGGCGACGGCACGGTCGTGTAGTGCTGGATGTCGGGGTCCTGGCAGGCCTCGTACACGGCGTCGGCGTCGGCCGACGTCGGCACGGAGAGCAGCAGGCGGGGAGTGCGGAGGAGGGCCGGCTCACCCACGGCGCAGCAGGCCGACCCGCTCGTAGACGGCCGAGAGCGTCTCTTCCGCGGCCTGGGCGGCGCGGTCGGCGTTGCCCGCGAGCACGCGGTCGAGCTCGGCGGGATCCTCGAGCAGCTCGAGCGCCCGCGCGCGGACGGGCTCGAACTCGCCCACGACGGCGTCGCGCACGGCCTTCTTGAAATCGCCGTACCCGCGGCCCGCGAACTCGTCCTCGATCTCGTCGAGCGTGCGCCCCGTGAGCGCCGAGTAGATCGTCATGAGGTTCGCGACGCCGGGCTTGTCGGCGCGGTCGTACCGCACGGATCCCTCGGAGTCGGTCACAGCCCGCATGATCTTCTTCGCCGTGACGTTCACGTCGTCGAGCAGGTAGAGCACGCCGGCCTGCGACTCGGCCGACTTCGACATCTTCGAGGTCGGATCCTGCAGGTCGTAGATGCGCGCCGTCTCGCCCTGGATCACGGGCTTCGGCACCGTGAACGTCTCGCCGAAGCGCGAGTTGAACCGCTCGGCGAGGTTGCGCGTGAGCTCGACGTGCTGCTTCTGGTCGTCGCCGACCGGCACGGCCTCGGCCTGGTACAGCAGGATGTCGGCGGCCATGAGGATCGGGTAGGTGAACAGGCCCACGCTCGCCTGGTCGGCGCCGTACCGCTGCGACTTGTCCTTGAACTGCGTCATGCGCCCGGCCTCGCCGAAGCCCGTGATGGTCGAGAGGATCCACGCCAGCTCGGCGTGCGCGGGCACCTGCGACTGCACGTACAGCGTCGACTTCGACGAGTCGATGCCGGCCGCGATGTACTGCGCGGCCGTGCGGCGGGTCTTCTCGCGCAGCTGCGCGGGATCCTGCGCGACCGTGATCGCGTGCAGGTCGACGACCGTGAAGAACGCGTCGTAGTCGTCCTGCATACCCCGCCACTGCATGAGCGCCCCGATGTAGTTGCCTATCTGAAGCGAGTCGGCGGAGGGCTGCATTCCGGAGAAGAGACGGGGCTTGGTAGTCACCCGGCCAGTTTAGGCGCTGCGCCGCTCGTCGATCGGCGCGTGCGTCTCGATCGCCACGACGGGACCCCCGCGTCGCACGTGCACGACCGTGAAGGATCCGGTCGCGAGCGCGGCCGCATCGCGTAGCTCGCGAGAGGATCCGGTGCCCGTCTCGCGCGCGATCTCCTCGATGAGCGCCGGCAGGACGGGCCCGTGCGAGCAGATGACGGTGGGCTTGCCCTTCTCGAGGCGCCGCGAGATGACGTCGACGACGTTGTCCTCGCCCGCGGCCCATGCGTCCTGGCTGATCTCGGCGTGCGTCTGCACGCGCCGCGAAATCGCGGCGGACAGGGGCGCGACGGTCTCCTGGCAGCGCCGGGCGGTGGAAGAGAGGATCCGCCGCACGCCGAACGCGCGCAGCGGGCCGACCGCGGCGCGAGCCTGCTCGTGCCCGCGCTCGGTGAGCGGACGCTCGGCGTCGACGGGGGCGGATCCGGCCTTGCCGTGCCGCATGAGCACGAGGGGGAACGTGTCGAGGCCGTCGGCCTCGATGAGCTGCTCGAACCACGTGAGCACGTCGCCGTCGACGGGATAGCTGAGTTTCTTGCGCGCCTTCTTGAGCGACATCCACTCGAGGGCGTCGATCTCCTTGTTGGGCGCGAAGGTCGACGCGGCGATGGCCTCGTCTGATGCGGCGACGGCCCAGTAGCGCACCACCTTCTCGCGCCCCGAGGGCAGGTGGTAGCGCACGATGCCGAGCGTCGGGCCGAGCACGCCGCGGATCCCGGTCTCCTCCTCGATCTCGCGCACTGCGGTCTCGGG
>JAJUIM010000354.1 GCA_029267645.1 Microbacterium sp. | reverse complement strand
TTCCGCTGGTGGGGCCTGTACACGCAGCGGCGCCCGGGCATCGACGGCGGCCGCACGGCGACCCTCGAGCCGCACGAGCTCGAGGACGAGTACTTCATGCTGCGCGTGCGCATCGACGGCGGCCAGCTCACGACAGAGCAGCTGCGGGTGATCGGCGAGATCTCGGTCGAGTTCGCCCGCGGATCGGCCGACCTCACCGACCGGCAGAACATCCAGCTGCACTGGGTGCGCATCGAGGACGTGCCCGAGATCTGGCGCCGGCTCGAGGCCGTCGGGCTGCAGACGACGGAGGCGTGCGGCGACGTGCCGCGCGTGATCCTCGGCTCGCCCCTCGCGGGCATCGCGGAGGACGAGCTGATCGATCCCACCCCGCAGATCGACGAGATCACGAGCCGCTTCATCGGCGATCCGTCGCTCGCGAACCTGCCGCGCAAGTTCAAGACGGCGATCACGGGGCACCCGAGCCACGACGTCGTGCACGAGATCAACGACGTGTCGTTCGTCGCGATCGATCACCCGCAGCACGGCATCGGCTACGACGTGTGGGTGGGCGGCGCGCTCGCCGCCGTGCCGAGGCTGGGGGAGCGGCTCGGCGCGTGGGCGCGGCCCGACCAGGTCGCCGACGTGTGGCACGGCGTCGTGCAGATCTTCCGCGACTACGGCTACCGGCGCCTGCGCAACAAGGCGCGCCTGAAGTTCCTCCTCGCCGACTGGGGGCCCGAGAAGTTCCGCGAGGTGCTCGAGACCGAGTACCTCGGGTACGCGCTCGCAGACGGTCCGGCCCCGGCGCGACCGACGGGCCCGGGGGATCACGTCGGCGTGCACCGTCAGAAGGACGGCCGACGCTACGTCGGCGCCGCGCCCATCGTCGGCCGGATCTCGGGGCCCGACCTCGTGCGCCTCGCCGACGTCATCGAGCGGCACGGATCCACGCGCCTGCGCACGACGCCGCACCAGAAGGTCGTGATCCTCGACATCGACGAGGATCGCGTCGACTCGCTCATCGACGCGCTCGACGGCGTCGGTCTGAACGCCCGGCCGAGCTTGATCCGCCGCGGCACGATCGCCTGCACCGGCATCGAGTACTGCAAGCTCGCGATCGTCGAGACGAAGGAGACAGCGCGCGACGCGATCGAGGATCTCGAGCGCCGCTTCGAGGGATCCGACCTGCCGGCGCCGCTGACGCTGCACATCAACGGGTGCCCCAACTCGTGCGCGCGGATCCAGACCGCCGACATCGGCCTCAAAGGGCAGATGGTCACGGACGATGACGGCGCGCAGGTGCCGGGGTTCCAGGTGCATCTCGGGGGAGGGCTCGCCTCGTCCGACCGCGCTGAGGCGGGGCTCGGGCGCACCGTGCGCGGCCTCAAGGTGACGGCCGACGGCATCGCCGACTACGTCGAGCGGGTCGCGCGGCGCTTCGCGGAGGACCGCGAGGGATCCGAGACGTTCGCGCAGTGGGCGCACCGCGTCGACGACGAGGTGCTGCGATGACGGTCGCGCTCGCGCCCCGCCACACATCGCGCCGCACGGCCGACGAGCTCGAGCGGATCGCGGCCGACGGAATCGCCGAGCTCGGCAGCGGCACGGATCACGAGGCCGACGCGCAAGCCGCGCTCGCCTGGGTCGCGCGCACGTTCGATCCGGGCGCCGTCGCGGTCGCCTCCTCGATGGCGAACACCGTGCTGCCGCACCTCGTCTCGCGGTCGATCCCGGACGTCGACGTGCTCTTCCTCGACACGGGGTATCACTTCATCGAGACGCTCGCGACTCGCGACGAGGCCCAGCGGCAGCTCGACATCCGCGTCGTCGACGTGCGCCCGGAACTGTCGGTCGCCGAGCAGGACGCGGCGTACGGCGCCGAGCTGTTCTCGCGCGATCCGGAGCGGTGCTGCGCGATGCGCAAGGTCGAGCCGCTGCACGGCGCGCTCGCGGGCTACGAGGTGTGGATCTCGGGCGTGCGGCGCGAGGAGTCGGCGACGCGCGCGTTCGCGCCGCTCGTGACGTTCGACCACAAGAACGGCCTCGTCAAGGTCAATCCCCTCGTGGCATGGACGAGCGACGACCTCTACGGCTACGCGGCCGTACACGGCGTCCCCATGAACCTGCTGCTCAGCGCGGGCTACCCGTCGATCGGCTGCGAGCCCTGCACGAAGCCCGTCGCCGACGGCGAGGACCCGCGCTCGGGCCGCTGGGCCGGCACCGGCAAGGTGGAGTGCGGCATCCACGTGGCGTGACCGCGAAGACGACGAGGCCGCCGTCCGGATCACCGGACGGCGGCCTCGTCGTGTGAGGGGTCAGCCCTCTTCGGGCGTGAAGTTCAGCGAGAGCGAGTTCATGCAGTAGCGGTCGCCGGTCGGGGTGCCGAACCCGTCGGGGAAGACG
>JAJUIM010000304.1 GCA_029267645.1 Microbacterium sp. | reverse complement strand
TCATCGGGGGAGACCTCGACGGCTGGTGCTCGGTCACGGGCCACAGGGCGATGGGGATGGAGCTGCGCGTCGAGGTGCGCTGACCGCGAGCCGCCTGCCGCACGGTCGGGCGAACGACGAAGGCCCGGATCCTTGCGGATCCGGGCCTTCGGACTTGGTTGCGGGGGCAGGATTTGAACCTACGACCTCTGGGTTATGAGCCCAGCGAGCTACCGAACTGCTCCACCCCGCGGCACATCAATAACTTTACCAGCCGTTCAGCATGAGGCAAATCGGGGCCGGTGGGGCCGCGGTTCGGGCGTGTCTGTGCGCGGGCTGTGCGCGTGGCATCATGGGCGCATGACCACGCAGCACGAGCCTGTCGGCGTCGCGGTGGCGCAGTTCGCGCCCACGACCGACACGGCCGCGAACCTCACGCAGATCGCCGAGCTCTCGAGCGTCGCCGCCGGTCGCGGTGCGCGCGTCGTCATGGCGCCCGAGTACGCGAGCTACTTCGTCGATCCCTTCGACGACACCCTCGCGGCGCACGCGCAGCCGCTCGACGGGCCGTTCACGCGCGAGCTCGCGACGATCGCGGCGCAGAACGACCTCACGATCGTGGCGGGCCTCGTCGAAGAGGGCTCGTCGGGCCGCGTGCGGAACACCGCGGTCGCGGTCGACGCCACGGGCGTCATCGCCTCGTACCGCAAGCAGCACCTCTACGACGCGTTCGGGCAGATCGAGAGCGAGTGGATCGAACCGGGGCCGACGGGCGTCGCCGAGACGTTCGTGGTGGATGGGCTGCGCTTCGGGCTCATGACCTGCTACGACCTGCGGTTCCCCGAGGTCGCGCGCACGCTCGTCGACGCCGGGGCCGATGTGATGCTCGTGCCCGCCGAATGGGTGCGCGGGCCGCTCAAGGAGCACCACTGGACGACGCTGCTCGCCGCGCGCGCGATCGAGAACACGGTGTTCGTCGCGGCGGCCGACCACACGCCGCCCCTGGGCGTCGGGCGCTCGGCCGTCGTGGATCCGACGGGCGTCGCGATCGCTGGCCTCGGCGCCGACGTGGGCGTGGCGGTGGGCTGGGTCTCGCACGGCCAGATCGCGGCCGTGCGCCGCGTGAACCCCGCGCTCGAGCTGCGCCGCTACCGCGTCGAGCCGCGCAGCTGAGCGAGCCTGTCGGCGGCCTCCTCCAGCACCTCGATTCGCTTGCACGCGGCGAAGCGCACGAGCGTCGCGTAGCGCTCCCGGTGCGCCGCCGACGAGAACGCCGTGAGCGGGATCCCCACGACCCCCGCGCGCTCGGGCAGCGCCCGGCAGAACGCGACCGCGTCGTCGTCGACGTCCGCGACCGTGAAGTACGTCGCCGAGGGCGGTGAGATCGCGAACCCCGCGGCCCGCAGGCCGTCGCCCAGCACGGAGGCCTTCCGCCCCATGTCGCGGGCCGTCTCCTCGAAGAACGCGTCGGGCAGGCCGAGGCCGCGCGCGACGGCCGGCTGGAAGGGCGCGCCGCCCGTGAACGTGAGGTACTGCTTGACCGTCTGCACGGCGGTCACGAGATCCTGCGGCGCCGTGAGCCACCCGATCTTCCACCCCGTCGCGCGGAAGGTCTTGCCGCCCGACGAGATGCTCACGGTGCGCTCGCGCGCCCCGGGCAGCGATGCGATCGGCGTGTGGGATCCGTCGAACACGAGATGCTCGTACACCTCGTCGGTCACGATGAGCGCGTCGTGCCGCTCGGCGAGCCGCACGATCAGCTCGCGCACGTCGGGCGAGAACACGGCGCCGGTCGGATTGTGCGGGTCGTTCACGAGGATCGCGCGCGTGCGGTCGCCGACCGCATCGGCGAGCCGGTCGAGGTCGGGCTGGAAGTCCGGCCATTCGAGGGGGACGGGCACGAGCTGGGCGCCCGCGAGGGCGATGATCGCCGCGTACGCGTCGTAGAACGGCTCGAACACGACGACCTCGTCGCCCGGTTCGACGAGCGCGAGCAGCGTCGCGCTCAGCGCCTCCGTCGCGCCGGCCGTCACGAGCACCTCGCGATCCGGATCCACCGCGATGCCGTAGTGGTGCGCCTGGTGCCGCGCGATCGCCTCGCGCAGCCCGACCGCGCCGCGGCCCGGCGGGTACTGGTTCTCGCCGCGGGCGATCGCCTCGCGCGCCTCCGCGAGCACCTCGGCCGGCGGATCCTCGTCGGGGAACCCCTGCCCGAGGTTGATCGCGCCCGTCGCGGCCGCGAGCGCCGACATCTCGGCGAAGATCGTCGGGGCGACGTCGCCGCGTTCGGACAGCAGGCCCGCCGCATCGGCCGCGCGACGCCAGGGTCCGGAGCTCGTCGTCATGCCGTCAGGCTAGCGGCCCCGATCTCACAAGGTCGCCGTACCCTGGTCATAGGTCGGTCATAGATTCCGGGCGCATGCTGAGGGAACCAGCCCAGAAGGAGCAGCAATGAGCAACGACAGCGGATCCCCGATCCCCCCTCTTCCCGAGCGCTCGGCGGCCGACGCCGCGTTCGGCGGGGGCAGCGGTCAGACGCAGACGTCGCCGTATCAGACTCCGGCCTACGGCGCGGCCCCCGCAACGCAGCAGCCACACTCCGCGGGTGCCCCCCAGCCCGCGTACGAGTGGGCGCCGCAGGAGCCCAAGAAGAAGCGCGAGAAGTCGGGCACGGGCGCGAAGATCGCGGGCCTCGTGGTCGTCGCCGCGCTCATCGGCGGCGGCGCGGGCTTCGGCGGCGCATGGCTCGGCGTGTCGGCGTTCGGTG
>JAJUIM010000466.1 GCA_029267645.1 Microbacterium sp. | reverse complement strand
GACCTGCTGCGCGGCGACGGCCGCCTGCTCATCGTCGCGGCCGATCACCCCGCGCGGGGATCCCTCGCCGTCGGATCCGACGACCAGGCGATGGCCGACCGCTACGACCTGCTCGACCGGCTCGCGACGGCGCTCGCCAACCCGGCCGTCGACGGCGTGCTCGGCACGCCCGACATCGTCGACGACCTCGCGGCACTCGGCCTGCTCGACGACAAGATCGTCGTCGGATCCATGAACCGCGGCGGCCTTCGCGGCGCCGCGTTCGAGATGGACGACCGATACACGGGCTACGACGTTCCGACGATGGTCTCGCGCGGGATCGACTTCGCGAAGAGCCTCGTGCGCGTCAACCTCGCCGACGCCGGCACGGCGCCGACGCTCGAGGCGACGGCGCAGGCCGTGACGGCCTCGGCCGCCGCCCGCCTGCCGATCATGCTCGAGCCGTTCATCAGCGAGTGGCGCGACGGGAAGATCGTCAACGACCTCTCGCCCGACGCCGTCATCCGCTCCGTCGCGATCGCGGCGGGCCTCGGCGCCGACAGCTCGTACACCTGGATGAAGCTGCCCGTCGTGCCCGAGATGGAGCGCGTCATGGCCTCGACGACCATGCCGACGCTGCTGCTCGGCGGCGACGGCGGCGGCGACCCCGACGCGATGTTCGCGTCCTGGCACGACGCGCTCGCGCTGCCCGGCGTGGTCGGCCTCACGGTCGGCCGCAACCTCCTGTACCCCGCCGACGGCGACGTCGCCGCGGCCGTCGCGACGGCCGCCGACCTCGTCCACCCCCAGATCACCGCCGCCGTCTGACGACACGGCACGAGACGACGAAGAAGGATCCCATGACGAACGACAGCCTGCCCACGATCGGACACTGGATCGACGGCGCGCCGCGCGCCTCGAAGAGCGGCCGCACGGCCCCCGTCTACAACCCCGCGACGGGTGAGCAGATCGCCAACGTCGCACTCGCCGACCAGGCCGAGATCGACGAGGCGATCGCCTCGGCCCAGCGCGGCTTCGAGACCTGGTCGAACCTCTCGATCGCGAAGCGCCAGAACGTGCTCTTCGCGTTCCGCGAGCTGCTCAACGCCCGCAAGGGCGAGCTCGCCCAGATCATCACGCGCGAGCACGGCAAGGTCGTGTCGGACGCGATGGGCGAGATCCTGCGCGGCCAGGAGGTCGTCGAGCTCGCGACGGGCTTCCCGCACCTCATCAAGGGCGCCTTCAGCGAGAACGCCTCGACGGGCATCGACGTCTACTCGATCAAGCAGCCCCTCGGCGTCGTGGGCATCATCAGCCCCTTCAACTTCCCCGCGATGGTTCCGATGTGGTTCTTCCCCGTCGCGATCGCGGCCGGCAACGCGGTCGTCCTGAAGCCCAGCGAGAAGGATCCGTCGGCGGCGCTCTGGCTCGCCGAGCTGTGGAAGGAGGCCGGCCTCCCGGACGGCGTCTTCACGGTGCTGCAGGGCGACAAGCTCGCGGTCGACGGCGTGCTGACCGACCCCATCGTGCAGTCGGTGTCGTTCGTCGGATCCACGCCCATCGCGCAGTACATCTACGAGACGGCCGCGAAGAACGGCAAGCGCGT
>JAJUIM010000353.1 GCA_029267645.1 Microbacterium sp. | reverse complement strand
CCCGCGACCGTGCCGCGCGGATCGCGAGGAGAGGCGCCGTCGCGCTCGCGCAGGACGCGCACGCGGTGGCGCTCCTCGGCGAGGTTCACGAGGTGGAAGTAGCAGGTGAAGGCGCGCGCGACCTCGTCGGCCCGCTCGGGCGAGAGCTCGTCGGCGATCGCCACGGCGCGGTCGAACGCCTCAGACGACGGATCCGTGTACGCCTGGATCGTCGCGACGCGCAGCCGCTCGACGTCGTCGAAGAGTCCGTCGGACCCGCTTTCGCGGAGCACCTGGCCGAGCAGCGTGCCGAGCAGGCGCACGTCCGCGCGCATCTGCTCCGGCATCTCCTGCTCCGCCTCGAGACGGCCGACGACGTCGTGTGATTCGGAGGGAGTGGGCATCCCCTCACGTTAGCGAGTGCGGGGCGCCGCGCCGAAACCGGCGCCATCTCGTTCGCGCCCGCGTTCCGCCCAGATGACGAAGTGTTTCGCGCACGTCACGTGCGGGTGTCCCGCCTGCGGTGATGCGCCACCTCGCCCTATGCTCTCCTCCACGGACCTCGCGAACCGCGGTCCGATCACGACGCACCGTCGCGTCCGACCACGAGGAGCACGCCGATGATCGAGAGCATCACTGCCTTTCTGGACGCCGCGAGCGGGTTCATCTGGGGCCCCTGGCTCCTGATCCCGCTGCTGCTGGGAACGGGCCTCTACCTGACGATCCGCCTGGGCGGGATCCAGTTCGTGCGCCTCGGAGCGGCGCTGCGGCTCGGCCTGTTCCGGCGCAGGGATCCGGATGCGGAAGGCGACATCTCGCAGTTCCAGGCGCTCACGACCGCGCTGGCCGCGACGGTCGGCACGGGCAACATCGTGGGCGTCGCGACGGCGATCGCGATCGGCGGGCCCGGCGCGCTGTTCTGGATGTGGATCACGGGCCTCGTCGGCATGGCGTCGAAGTACAGCGAGGCGTTCCTCGGCGTGCGCTTCCGCACGACTGACTCGGCCGGCGAGCGCAACGGCGGGCCGCAGCAATACCTCCAGCGCGGCATTCCCAACGTCGTCGGCAAGATCCTCGGCCTCGCCTTCACGATCTTCGCGATCCTCGCGTCGTTCGGCATCGGCAACATGACGCAGGCGAACTCGGTGTCGGCGAACCTCGAGAGCAGCTTCTCGATCCCGACGTGGGTCACGGGCATCGCGCTGACGATCTTCGTCTTCGTTGTGCTCGTGGGCGGCATCAAGTCGATCGGCCGCGTCACGGCGGGCTTCGTGCCGATCATGATCGTGTTCTACGTGGTCGGCGCGCTGTACATCCTCATCGCCAACATCGGCGACGTGCCCGCCGCCTTCGGCGTGATCTTCCACGACGCCTTCACTGGCAGCGCGGCGGCCGGCGGCTTCGCCGGATCCGTCCTCATCATCGCGATCCAGTACGGCGTCGCGCGCGGCATCTTCTCGAACGAGTCGGGCATGGGATCCGCCGCGATCGCAGCCGCAGCCGCGCAGACAAGCCACCCCGTCCGCCAGGGCCTCGTGTCGATGACGCAGACGTTCATCGACACGATCATCGTCGTGTCGATGACGGGCCTCGTGATCATCACGACCGGCGTCTACACCGAGACCGACGACGGCGGCGCGCAGATCGACGCGTCGATCATGACGGGCCACGCGTTCACGCACGGTCTGCCGGGCGAGTGGGGGCACTGGATCGTGACGGTGGCGCTCGCGATGTTCGCGCTGTCCACGATCCTCGGCTGGTCGTACTACGGCGAGCGCGCGATCGAGCGCCTCTTCGGCCGCCGGTCGGTCATGCCGTTCCGCGTCATCTTCACGCTCGTCGTGTTCGTCGGATGCACGACCGAGCTCGAGGTCGTCTGGCTGTTCTCCGACGTCATGAACGGCCTCATGGCGCTGCCGAACCTCATCGGCCTGCTGGTACTGTCGGGCCTCATCGCGCGCGAGACCCGCGCGTACCTGAAGCACGATCCGAAGCTCACGGCGTCCCAGGCCGAGATCGAGAAGTTCATGGCCGGCGATCCCTCGTGGGAGGAGTGGCGCCGCACCGAGACGGCGCCCGCGAAGCTCTGACGAGAACGCCTGCGGGGCTCGGATCTCTCCGAGCCCCGCAGGCGTGTGTCCGCTCAGAGGTCTTCGGGCGACAGGTCGCCCTCGCCGAGCGGCTGCGCGGCGAGCTCGTCGTCGCGGGCCGTGATCCCGTCCGCTTCCCTGTCCTGCATGCCTGCCTCCTCACGTCGTGGGACGTCGTCCGCCGACAGGATCGCGCGCCGAACCGGATCCGCGAAAGGGGTTGACGGGCGCGACGCAACCGCGCCAAAGCGAAAGGCCCGGTTCCGAAGAACCGGGCCTTTCGATCTGCGCGCCCGAAGGGACTCGAACCCCTAACCTTCTG
>JAJUIM010000451.1 GCA_029267645.1 Microbacterium sp. | reverse complement strand
CTTACGCCCCCGCTGCCCGAACCAATCGGTTATGTGTCTGTTCAGCCCGCGTTGTCGTTGGGGAATCGTGGGGATCACCCTCGCCGCCACGCCTCCCGTGACGGCCTTTCTCGCGGTATGTGGTTGTCGCACGCCCCGAAATTGGGCGCACTCGTCCACGCCCCCGACGAATCGGGAGTCGCGGGACACGGTTCAGGCCCCGTGCGGCCTAGAAGGTCAGGACGATTCGCGCAGCCACGCGATCACATCGACACGCGAGTAACGGACCATCCGCACCCCTCGCGGCTGGTGATACTTCGGGCCAACCTTGTCGTTGCGCCAGCGGGCGAGCGTCGATACAGACACCTCGAGGATCTCCGCGAGCATCCGCGGCGACATCACCGAGGGCATGTCCTCATACCCCGACTCGAGCGCCTCGTCAGACGGAGACTCGACCGGACGGATCGGGACCACGTTGCTCATCACGACTCCTCCGTTTGTACGGGCGAGCCAGCGCGGGGAGTCTCTCGTACTGGCGTCGCTACGCTTGCGACGTGGACGTGATTTTTGAATGGGCTACTCACGCCGACTGGGCTGGAATCGTGCTCCCTGCACTCATCGGCGGCTTGGGTATCCTTCTGAGCATCCGCGCCAACTCCCTCGCGAAGAAGAGCAACGAGGACATCAAGGTTGCGAACCGCTCCGCGGCGCAGGCCGTCGTCAAGGCCGACGAAGCGAACCGCATTGCTGAACACGCGAACAAGCTCGCTGAGGAAGCGAACGAAGTCATCGCGCTCCAGGCCGCGCGCGAATCGGAACAGCATGTGGTCGATTGGAAACCCGAGCGGGATCTCGAGACGGCCCGCCTGGTCCTTGTAAACCGTGGCCCACACGTCGCGCACGACGCGCTCGTCCGCGTTACGGTAGACAGCTTCCGAGAGTTCAAAGAGCGGCAGGGCGACACTCCGCCAGGAGGCCACCTCGTCGTCCCTCTCCCGCAGGCGTTCGACGCACCGCTGAGCGAGGACCACGAGCGGATCACGAGGTTCACCAGCCGCGGCAAATACCCGCCCGGATACGACTACTTCGAAGTCCAGGTCGAGATCTACTGGCGTAGTCCCCTCGGGAAGCCTCATCAGGACTCGCAGAGCCTCAGCTTTGCTCTGCGGCGAGACGACAAAACCCTCACCCTGCTCCCCGCAGTCGGCTGACCTATCGGCGACGCTCATGCTGCAACCTCCTGTCGTGCGAGGCCGAGCTTGCGGGCAATGAAGTCCACCCCGGACGGCCGCACCTTCGTCGTCTCGTACGCGTGACCATCACGCGTCACGCCCGGCACGATCGCGAAGTGATGCGCGTACCGCTGGTACGGGCGCGTCGTCCCCGTCATGATCACGCCAGCCCCGCGCAGCATCGCGTAGAGCGTGTTCCGACCGACGCCGAGGATCTTCCCCACCGCGTCCATCGGGTAGTAGCCGTCCGCGTCCATCCACTCGTCGTAACGAGCGACCTTCGGCGCGTCGAGAGCGATCTTCGCTTCGAGCTCGGCCTGACGTTCCACGTTCTCCGCGAGCTGACGGAGCGCGTCAGCGTACGACGCGGGCAGCGCGTGCTCGATCTCCGTCTGACGGAACTCGCCGGTGCGCCGGATCTGCGGGAGCACCTCGTGGGTGATCCACCGCTTGAAGCGCCGGGCT
>JAJUIM010000025.1 GCA_029267645.1 Microbacterium sp. | reverse complement strand
CCGACCGCGCGCGTGATGACGTTGCTGTACGGGTGCGTCTCGGCCTCCTCCTCGCTCAGGCGGCCCGCCGCGACGAGCTCCTGCACGAGCGAGTGGTCGGTCGTGACCTGCATGAGCTGGTCGCCCCGCTGCAGGTAGACGCGAGAGTCACCGATGTTGAGGGCCACGATCGACAGCGCGCCGTCGACGACGTCGACGTAGATGCCCGTGAGCGTCGTGCCCGTGCCCTCGTCGGTCGCGTCGGGGTGGTCGCCGATGTCGCGCACCGCGAGCGCGAGTGCCTCGTCGATGCCCTGCGGCGTGATCTCGCCCGTCTCGGCGACATCGCCCAGGCGGTTCACGACGCTCTGGCTCGCGATCTCGCCGCCCACGTGCCCGCCCATGCCGTCGGCGACGACGAAGAGCGGGTAGTGCGTGAGGAACGCGTCCTGGTTGTTCTCGCGCTTGCGTCCGGGATCCGTCGCGCCCGCCCAGCGCAGCGACAGCGCCGCGCCGCTCGCGAGCGAGACGTCGCGACTGTGCGTCTCTGGCCGCTGCGGCGAGGCGGAGGTGATTTCGTCGGGCACGTGATGCCTTTCCGGACATGTCTCACGGCGACGTGTGCCGCACGTGTGTCGTCCAGTCTATGGGGAATGCGTGATCGGGTCGTGACTTCCGTCGGCGCGCGGCCTCACTCGCTCGCGACGAGCTGCAGCTCGCCGTCGTCGGCCGGGCGCATCTCGAATCCCGCCGACCGAGCCCAGTCGACGAGATCCGCGACCTGCGCGATCTGCGGCCGGCCATCGGCGAGCGCGCGGGATAAGCGGCCCTTGGTCTTCTTGTTGAAGTGATTGAGCGCGCGCACCGCCCCATCCGGGGTCTCGGCGACGACGCGGACGTACGCCTGCTCGAGCCCGTGCGGCACGGGCGCGAGGGCTCGGTACGCCTCCGAGCGCAGGTCGACGACGGGTCCGGCGAGGCCCGCGAGCGCCTCCGACGACGCGGCCGCCCAGTGCCTCGCAAGCGGCGCGATTCCCGGCAGCCGTCCAGACGCCGAAAGCCGGAAGGCCGGGATCGGGTCGAGCGCGCCGACGGGCCCGAGCAGCGCCGTCTGGATCAGCGCGTGCTCGCCCAGCCAGGCGCGCGCCTGGTCGTCGGCGGATCCGGCGTCGAGCGCGTCGAAGAGGACGCCCGTGAAGCGATCAATCGCGGGCGTCGTCGGCGACGTGCGCACGGCGGCGTTCACGGCGATCTCGCCGCGCTGGCGCTCGGACAGCTTGAGCGCCTTCGCCATGTCGTCGGGCCGCTCGGCGAGGGCGACGAGCGCCGCGATCGCCTCCTCGCGGGGCGCGGCGAGCGAGCGCAGCGCAAGCGCGGCGACCTCGAGCGGCCCGCCTGCGCCACCGGGGCGCTTCGTCTCCGACGGGGGCAGCAGCAGGAGCATGGAAACCTCTCTCGGCAGACGCGGAAGGGGCGGGGATCCGAGGATCCCCGCCCCTTGAACGCGTCGATTCAGGACACGAGCTTGGCGGTGCCCGCCACGATGTTCAGGGCGTCGCCCAGCTCCATCGAGACGAATCCGTCGCTCGCGTCGGCGACCACCTTCGTGCCGTCCGCCTGCGTGATCCGCACCTGGCCGCCGGCGAGGACGGCGAGCGTGGGTTCGTGACCGGGCATGAAGCCGATCTCGCCCTCCACCGTCTTCGCGACGACGAGGCTCGCCTCGCCCGACCAGAGCTCGGCCTCAGCGGACACCAGGCTGACCTGCAGCGCCATGATCAGCCGTTCTCCTTCTGGATCTTCGCCCAGTTGGCCTCGACATCGCTGATGCCGCCGACGTTGAAGAAGGCCTGCTCGGCGACGTGGTCGAACTCGCCCTTGACGATCGCGTCGAACGACTCGATCGTCTCCTTGAGCGGAACCGTTGAACCCTCGACGCCCGTGAACTTCTTCGCCATGTAGGTGTTCTGCGAGAGGAACTGTTCGATGCGACGCGCACGCGCGACGATGATCTTGTCCTCCTCCGAGAGCTCATCGACACCGAGGATGGCGATGATCTCCTGGAGCTCCTTGTTCTTCTGCAGCACCTGCTTGACGCTCGTCGCGACGCGGTAGTGGTCCTCGCCGAGGTAGCGGGGATCCATGATGCGGCTCGTCGAGGCCAGCGGGTCGATCGCGGGGTACAGACCGCGCGACGCGATCTCACGCGAGAGCTCGGTCGTCGCGTCGAGGTGCGCGAACGTCGTCGCCGGCGCCGGGTCGGTGTAGTCGTCGGCGGGGACGTAGATGGCCTGCATCGAGGTAATCGAGTGGCCGCGCGTCGACGTGATGCGCTCCTGGAGCACACCCATCTCGTCCGCCAGGTTGGGCTGGTAGCCCACGGCCGAGGGCATGCGACCCAGCAGGGTCGACACCTCGGAACCGGCCTGGGTGAAGCGGAAGATGTTGTCGATGAAGAGGAGCACGTCCTGCTTCTTGACGTCGCGGAAGTACTCGGCCATCGTCAGGGCCGACAGCGCGACGCGCAGACGCGTCCCCGGCGGCTCGTCCATCTGGCCGAAGACGAGGGCGGTCTTGTCGAAGACGCCCGCCTCCTCCATCTCGCCGATGAGGTCGTTGCCCTCACGCGTGCGCTCGCCGACGCCAGCGAACACCGAGACGCCGCCGTGGTCCTGCGCGACGCGCTGGATCATCTCCTGGATGAGGACCGTCTTGCCGACGCCCGCGCCGCCGAAGAGGCCGATCTTTCCACCCTGCACGTAGGGCGTGAGGAGGTCGATCGACTTGATGCCCGTCTCGAACATCTGCGTCTTCGACTCGAGCTGGTCGAAGTTCGGGGCCTTGCGGTGGATGGGCCAGCGCTCCGTGACCTCGAGCGTCTCACCCTCGCCGAGGTTGAGGACGTCGCCGGTCACGTTGAAGACCTTGCCCTTGGTCACGTCGCCGACGGGAACCGAGATGGCCTCGCCCGTGTCGCGGACCTCCTGACCGCGGACCATGCCGTCGGTCGGCTTGAGCGAGATGGTGCGAACCATGTCGTCGCCGAGGTGCTGGGCGACCTCGAGCGTGATCTCGGTCGTCTCGCCGCCCGTGGTCAGCGTCGTCTTGAGGGCGTTGTAGATGTCGGGAAGCGCGTCGTGCGGGAACTCGACGTCGACAACCGGGCCCGTGACGCGGGCCACACGCCCGACGACCGCGGTGGGTGTGTCAACCGTGGTGGTCATGTAATTCGTCTCTTTCTGGGAGGGTCCTAGGACGCCAGAGCGTCCGCGCCGCCGACGATCTCGGCGATCTGCTGCGTGATCTCGGCCTGGCGCGCGTTGTTGCGCAGGCGGGTGTAGTCGGTGATGAGCTTG
Source organism: Microbacterium sp. (assembly GCA_029267645.1). Classification (GTDB taxonomy): domain Bacteria; phylum Actinomycetota; class Actinomycetes; order Actinomycetales; family Microbacteriaceae; genus Microbacterium. The sequence goes on along the minus strand of JAJUIM010000025.1, from coordinate 9,467 downwards.
TCGGCGTTGTCGGACGCCGACTTCATCGCCTTCTGCGTCGCCGCCTGCTTGGCCGCAGCCGACTGCAGGAGGGCGTTGAAGATGCGGCTCTGGATGTAGACGGGCAGCAGCGCGTCCAGCACCTCGGCCGGCTCGGGCTCGAACTCGTACAGCGGGAAGACCTCGCTGGTCGACGAGCTCTCTTCCGACGCGTCGGCCTCGACGACCGCGAGCGGGAGCATGCGCACCGACTCGGCCTCCTGCGTCATCATGCTGACGAAGCGGTTGTAGACGATGTGGATCTCGTTCACGCCGCCCTCCGCCTCGTCGAGTGCGTACGCCTCGAGCAGCGACTCGGCGATCTCCTTCGCCGTGTCGAACGAGGGCGTGTCGGCCTCGCCGGTCCACTGCGCGGCCGAAGCCATCTGGCGGAACTGGAAGTAGCCGACGGCCTTGCGGCCGAAGAGGTAGAAGACGACCTCCTTGCCCTCGGACCGCAGCAGCTCGGCGACCTCGAGGGCCTCCTTGATGACCTGCGAGTTGAAGGCGCCCGCGAGGCCCCTGTCGCTCGTGAGCAGCAGGATCGCCGAGCGCGTGACCGTCTCCGGCTCACGCGTGAGCGGGTGATCGATCGAGGTGTGCGTCGCGACGGCAGACACAGCCCGCGTCACCGCGCGGGAGAAGGGCGACGACGCGCGCACGCGCGCCATCGCCTTCTGGATCCGCGAGGCGGCGATGAGCTCCATCGCCTTGGTGATCTTCTTGGTGGTCTGAGCAGAAGAGATCTTCTGCTTGTATTCCCTGAGTTGTGCGCCCATGATGCGTCCTCGCGGGCCCTACGCCGTGCGGCCCTTGACGATTCGCTCCTGGTTGACCTCGTCCTCGCGCGCCGCGGCGTGCTCCTCGTGGCCGGGAGCGCTCAGGCTCTGGCCCTCGCCCTGCCGGAACTCCAGCAGGAACGTGTCGATGGCCTTCTCCATGTCCTGAAGCACGTCGTCCTCGAGCTTGCCCGAGTCGCGCAGGCGGTCGAGCACGTCGGAGTTGCGACGCACGTAGTCGAGCAGCTCGCGCTCGAAGCGCAGCACGTCCTCGACGGCGATCGAGTCGAGCTTGCCGTTCGTGCCGGCCCAGATCGAGACGACCTGCTCCTCAGCCGAGTACGGCGAGTACTGCGGCTGCTTGAGCAGCTCGGTCAGGCGCGCACCGCGGTCGAGCTGACGACGCGAGGCCTGGTCGAGGTCGGACGCGAACATCGCGAACGCCTGCAGCGAGCGGTACTGGGCGAGCTCGAGCTTGAGCGTGCCCGAGACCTTCTTGACGTGCTTCTGCTGCGCGTCGCCGCCGACTCGCGAGACCGAGATTCCGACGTCGACCGCGGGACGCTGGTTGGCGTTGAAGAGGTCGGACTGCAGGAAGATCTGGCCGTCGGTGATCGAGATCACGTTGGTCGGAACGTACGCCGAGACGTCGTTGGCCTTCGTCTCGATGATCGGCAGACCCGTCATCGAGCCGGCGCCGAGCTCGTCCGAGAGCTTGGCGCAGCGCTCGAGCAGGCGCGAGTGCAGGTAGAAGACGTCGCCCGGGTAGGCCTCGCGCCCCGGCGGACGGCGCAGGAGCAGCGACACGGCGCGGTAAGCCTCGGCCTGCTTCGTCAGGTCGTCGAAGATGATCAGGACGTGCTTGCCCTGGTACATCCAGTGCTGGCCGATCGCCGAGCCCGTGTAGGGGGCGAGGTACTTGAAGCCGGCGGGGTCGGAGGCGGGAGCCGCGACGATCGTCGTGTACTCCATGGCGCCTGCGTCCTCGAGCGCGCCCTTGACCGAGGCGATCGTCGAGCCCTTCTGACCGACCGCGACGTAGATGCAGCGCACCTGCTTCGAGGGGTCGCCCGACTCCCAGTTGTCCTTCTGGTTGATGATCGTGTCGATCGCGATCGCCGTCTTGCCGGTCTGGCGGTCGCCGATGATCAGCTGGCGCTGACCGCGGCCGACGGGGATCATCGAGTCGATCGCCTTGATGCCGGTCTGCAGCGGCTCGTGCACCGACTTGCGGTCCATGACGCCAGCGGCCTGCAGCTCGAGCTCGCGCTCGCCCTCGAGGCCCGTGATCTCGCCGAGGCCGTCGACCGGGTTGCCGAGCGTGTCGACGACGCGGCCGAGGTAGCCCTCGCCGACCGGAACCGAGAGGACCTTGCCCGTGCGGGTGACCTGCTGGCCCTCCTCGACGCCCGAGAACTCGCCCAGCACGACCGCGCCGATCGAGTGCTCGTCGAGGTTCTGCGCGAGGCCGAGCGTGCCGTCCTCGAAGCGGATGAGCTCGTTCGCCATGACGCCGGGGAGACCCTCGACGTGAGCGATGCCGTCGGCCGCGTCGGTGACGGTGCCGACCTCGCTCGCGCCAGAACCGGTGGGCTCGTAGGCGGAGACGAAGTCCTTCAGCGCGTCACGGATGACGTCGGGGCTGATGGTGATGTCTGCCATTGTCTTCCTTCGTTGTGCGGGCCCAGGGCCCCAGTTGCTTCCGCAGGGAAGCGATCAGCCTGCGAGCCTCGACCGGAGGTCGGTGAGGCGGGACGAGATGCTGCCGTCGATGACGTCGTCAGCGATCTGCACGCGGATGCCGCCGAGGACGTCGCGGTCGACGACCTCGTTGATCGACACGGGGGTGCCGTACGTGCGCGTCAGCGAGGTGGCGAGGCGCTGTCGCTGCGCCTCGGTGAGCGGCGCGGCGACGTGGACCGTCGCGACGGCGCGCCCGCGCTGGGCGGCGACGACGCGGATCGCGTGCTGCAGCGCGGCGCGGATGCGGCGCTCGCGCGGCTGCTGAGCGATCGAGCTGACGATCAGCGTCGTGCCCTGGCTCACCGACGTGCCGAGCACTCGCTCGACGAGCTCGCCCTTGCGCGCCGGGTCGCCGAGCCGCGATCCGAGCGCGAGCTCGAGCTCAGGGTTCTCGGCGATGACGCGCGTGACCTGGAACAGCTCGCCCTCGACGTCGCCCGTGTCTGCCACGGCGACGGCGCGGATCGCGAGCTCCTCGATGCCTGCGACGAGGTCGGCCGCGCTGGACCAGCGCTGCGCGGCGACGGTCCCGAGCAGCGACTGGGCCGCGGGAGACAGGGATCCGAACACGCGGCCCACGAGCGCCGCGCGAGCGGCGCCGTCCGCCGCCTGATCGGCGAGCGCGCCGCTCAGAGCAGAGGAGTCGCCCGCGGCACGGGCGGCGGCGAACAGCTCGCGCGCCGTGTCGAGGCTGACCGAGGCCGACGAGAGCGCGTCAACGCTCGTCGCCAGCGCCTGAGTGGTCGCGCTGCCCATTACTTCGCCGCCTTCTCGGATGCCTCGAGGTCGGCGAGGAAGCGGTCGACGACGCCCTGAGCCTTCTGGTCGTCGGCCATCGTCTCGCCGATGACGTTGCCGGCCAGGTCGAGCGCGAGCGTGCCCACGTCGTTGCGCAGCGAGACCATGGCGGCCTGGCGCTCGGCCTCGATCTGCGCGTGCGCGGACGCCGTGATGCGCTCGGCCTCGATCGTCGCGTTGGCCTTGGCCTCGTCGACGATCTTCTTGCCGTCGGCGCGTGCGCCCTCGCGGATCTCGCCCGCCTCACGGCGAGCGTCAGCGAGCTGCTGCGTGTACTCGGCGAGCGCGGCCTCGGCCTGGCGCTGCGCCTCGTCGGCCTTCTCGATGTTGCCCTCGATGGCAGCCGAACGCGCGTCGAGCACCTTGTTGATGCGGGGAAGGGCGACGCCCACCACCACGATCGCGATGATGACGAAGCACACCGCAGACCAGATGATGTCGTACGTCGCCGGGAAGAGCGGGTTCTGGTCCGCGCCCTCCTCCGCCGCGACAGTGACAAGAGCGTTCAGCATCCTGTCTCCTTCTCTGTGAGGCGGGGGTGGATCAGGAGCCGGTCGTTCCGAAGATGAAGGGCGTCGCGATGCCGATGAAGGCGAGGATCTCGATGAACGCGACACCGATGAACATCAGCGTCTGCAGGCGGCCGGCGAGCTCGGGCTGGCGAGCCGTCGACTCGATGGTCTTGCCGACCACGATGCCCAGACCGATGGCCGGGCCGATCGCTGCGAGGCCGTAGCCGATGGTCGCAATGTTGCCGGTGATCTCCGCGAGAACCGTCGAAGCGTCCACTGGTTATTTCCTTTCGTAGGGCGAGCAGCCGGTCAGCTGCTCGTCAGTCAGTGCTCGTCCGCAACCGCGAGCTGGATGTAGACCGCGGTGAGGATGGTGAAGACGTACGCCTGGAGGAAGGCGACGAAGATTTCGAACAGGGTGAAGGCGAAGCCGAGCGCCAGCGAACCGGGCGAGAGCACGGTCAGCCAGTTGAAGCTCAGCAGGAAGAAGTGCGTGGCGCTGAAGAACAGCACCAGCATGAGGTGGCCGACCATCATGTTCAGCAGCAGTCGCAGCGTCAGCGAGATGGGCCGGAAGACGAACGTCGAGATGAACTCGATGATCGAGATGATGGGGATCAGGTAGCCGGGCACGCCGCCCGGGACGAGCGAGTTCTTCATGAACCGCCCGAAGCCGTGCTTGCGGATGCCCGCGTAGATGAACGCGATGTACGCGACGACCGCGAGCAGCAGCGGCACGCCGATGACGCTCGTGCCCTGGATGTTGAGCGCGGGGATCACGCCCATCAGGTTGAAGAAGAGGATGCCGAAGAACAGCACCGACAGCAGCGGCACGAAGCGCTTGCCGTCCTGCTTGCCGATGACCTGGAAGGCGATCTGCTCGCGGACGAACGAGAAGCCGAACTCGGTGATCTGCTGGAAGCGGCCCGGCACGACCTTCATGTTGCGTGTGCCGAGCAGCAGGAAGACCACGAGCAGGACGGTCGCGATGACCTGAACGAGGTTGATCCGCGTGAACTCGAAAGGCGTGCCCTCGAAGAGGAGCGCTTCCGGGAAGAAGTCGGCAATCGACGGCGGGTGGAACTCGACCTCATCGGCCATCGGTGCGATCATGCTCGCCTGAGTCAACGCATGGCTCCAGCTTCTCGCGCAGGCCGGGGCCTGCGGGGTGTGCGGTGGTATGAGGGCTCCTCGCGTCGAACCGGCGCCTCAGCGTGCCGGGACCCGTCGCAGAACCTCGTCAAGCCTATCAAAGGTGCGGAGTGCTTTTGACGCGCTGTAGAAATCGATCAGCGGCCCGCGGGATCCTCGTCGTCGCCGGGGAGCGAGACGTCGCTGACCGACGGGATCCGCATCTTCGCGATGACGACGACGTCGACCACGAGCGACGCCACGGCGGTCGTGATGAGGGCGCCGTAGAGCACGCCCGGCACGATCCATTCGAGGCCGAAGACGAGGTTCAGCGCGATGATGAACGCGAGGATCTTCACGAGGAAGACGCCCATGAAGATCCCGAAGAAGACCACGGGATAGTTGGGGGTGCCGAACCAGCGGTTCGCGAAGAGGATGCTCCCGGCCGTGAGCGCGGGGAACAGGAAGCCGATGACGGTGCCGAGCACGCCGCTCCAGAGGCCCGCCCCTCCCCCGACGATCTGGCCGATGACGGCCGCCCCCACGAGCGCGACCGCGCAGACGACCGAGCTCCAGATGAGCACGTTGCGCATGATCGGGTTGCTGGACACGGGCGAGGGGGCCATGTGCGGTCTCCTGGGGTCTCGCGCGGGTGCGCGGGCGATGTCGGACGGCGCCTGTGGGCGCGGGCGTCTCGAGGCTATCGCGCCTCGCTATGAACTCCCCCGACCGGGCGGCACGGGGATCCCGTTGACGATCGCGACGTCGATCGCGAGCGAGCCGACGGCCGTCGCGGCGAGCGCGCCGTACGCGGCGCCCGCGAGGATCCCGTCGGAGGCCGTGAGCGCGCCGAGCGCGACGAGGAACAGCAGCGCCTTCGCCAGGAAGCCCGCGAGGAACAGCACGAATGCCTGCGCCGCGAAGCGCTTCGTGCCGTACCGGCGGTCGGGCACGAGCAGCGCGACGGCCGACAGCACGGGGAAGACGAGGCCGACCGCCGCCGCGACGGCCGCGCTCGCGGCGCCAGCGGATCCCGCGACGAGCGCCGCGATCGCGACGGCGGCGGATCCCGCGACGAGCCAGCCCGCGGCGCACAGCGCGAGGGATCGGACGGCCGTCGGGTTGCGGGTCATGGCGCCGGCTGCGACGCGTCGTCGCTCTTCTGCACGGGCTTCGACGGCACGAGCGCGAGCACGAGGCACGCGGCGATGCCCACGACGCCGTAGCCGACCGCGATCCAGTACTCGCCGAACCAGTGGCCGCCGAACCAGTCGGCGCCCGTGAAGAGGTACATGAGGAGGACCGTGAGCGAGACGATCGCGGTCCACGCGTAGAAGATGAGCGTCGCGTCGCGGTCGGAGTGGCCCATGTCGAGCATGCGGTGGTGCAGGTGCTCGCGATCGGGAGAGAACGGCGACTTGCCGCGGCTCATGCGGCGGATGACGGCGAGCCCGAAGTCGAGCAGCGGCAGCAGCACGACGATGAGGGGCAGCAGCACGGGGATGAGCGTGCCGAGGATCTGCGAGCGGCCCGTCACGTCGGGCTCGAGCGCCGCGGGCGGGATCTGCCCCGTGATGGCGATGCCGCTCGTCGCCATCAGCAGGCCGAGCACGAGGGCGCCCGTGTCGCCCATGAACATCTTCGCGGGGTTCCAGTTGATCGGGAGGAACCCGAGGCACGCGCCCACGACGACGGCGGCGATGAACGTGCCGAGGTTGGCGTAGCTCGTCGCGCCCGAGTCGCGCACGAGGATGTACGAGTAGACGAAGAAGACCCCGTTGGCGATGAGGCACACGCCCGCCACGAGGCCGTCGAGGCCGTCGATGAAGTTCACAGCGTTCATGACGATGACGATCGCGAACATCGTGAGGATGATGCTCACGGAGCTCGACCACACCGCGATGCCGCCGATCGGCAGCGCGTAGATCTGCACGCCCCCGCCGATCGCGATGATGCCGGCGGCGAGGAACTGCGCGCCGAGCTTGATCATCCAGTCGAGATCCCACAGGTCGTCGGCGATGCCGACGAGCGCGATGAGCAGCGTCGCCGCGAGCACCGACCAGACGACGCGGGGCTCGACCCAGAAGATGTCGAAGTAGTCGATCGTGCGCGAGATGAGGAAGGCCGCCACGATGCCGAGGAACATCGCGATCCCGCCGAGACGGGGCGTCGGGCGCGTGTGCACGTCGCGCTCGCGCACGGGCGGGTGCAGCTTGTACTTCAGGGCGAGCCGCCAGACGCCCCACGACAGGACGAACGTGATCGCCGCCGTGAGGAGGATGGTCAGCAGATAGAGCTTCACCCCGTCGGATCCTCGTCGGGGTCGGGCTCGAGCGCATCGCCCAGCACCTCGCGCAGCTCGGCGCGCGAGATCGCACCCTCGCGCAGCACGCGCACCGTGCGCTCCCCGCGGGCGCCCACGAGCGAGGTCGCGTCGACGATCGTCGAGGCGACGCCCGTCTTCACGGGGCCGTCGTCGAGGTAGACCGCGACCGTGTCGCGCAGCATGTCGCGGGCGGCAGCCGCGTCGATCGCGGCGGGCTTGCCCGTGAGGTTCGCGCTCGACACCACGAGCGGGCCCGTCTCGGCGAGCAGCTCGAGCATGAGGGGGTGATCGGGCTGGCGCACGGCGACCGTGCCCTGCGTCTCGCCGAGGTCCCACGTGAGCGACGGCTGCGCGGGCAGCACGATCGTGAGCCCGCCCGGCCAGAACGCCTCGACGAGGCGCGTGACCTCCTCGGGAACCTCCTCGACGAGCGCGCGCAGCGCGTCGGTGTTCGCGACGAGGACGGGCGGCGGCTGCTGCCTCGAGCGGCCCTTCACGTCGAGCAGCTTCTGCACGGCGGCGGGGCTGAACGCGTCGGCGGCGACGCCGTAGACCGTGTCGGTCGGGGCGACGATCACGTCGCCGCGGCCGATCGCCTGACGCGCCTGCCGCATGCCCGCGAGCATCTGGTCGCGGTCGCTGCAGTCGAAGACGGAGGTCATCACGCGCTCGATTCTACGGATCGGTCCTTGGAGTTCCGGGCGATCACGGCCGCACGGCGGTCGTCGCGCGGTCGCGCATCGTGAGATCCGGGTGCGTCGCGGCGCCCAGCCAGCCGTCGCCGGCGAGCAGCTCGCGGATCGCCCGCCCCTGCTGCTCGCCGTGCTCGATCACGACGAGGCCGCCCGGCCGCGCGAGGCGCAGGCCCACGCGGCTCACGACGCGCACGACGTCGAGCCCGTCGGATCCGCCGTACAGCGCGAGCGCGGGGTCGAAGCGCCGCACCTCCTCGTCGCGCGGGATCGCGTCGTCCGGCACGTAGGGCGGGTTGGAGGCGACGACCGCGACGCGGCCGTCGAGGTCGCCGAACGCGTCGGCCAGGTCGCCGTGGCGCAGGTCGACGGAGGGCGCGATGCGCTCGACGTTGCGGCGCGTCCACGCGATCGCATCGTCCGACTTCTCGACCGCGTACACCCGCGCCCTCGGCACCTCGGTCGCCATCGCGAGCGCGATCGCGCCGGATCCCGTGCCGAGGTCGACCGCGATCGGCTCGGGCTCGGCCGCGACGGCGAGCGCGTCGATCGCGATCTGCGCGACCTGCTCGGTCTCGGGGCGCGGCACGAAGACGCCGGGGCCGACGTCGAGCACGAGGTGGCGGAACGGCGCGGATCCCGTGATGTGCTGCAGCGGCTCGCGCTCGGCGCGGCGCCGGACGACCGCGCGGAACGCGGCGTGCTGCTCGGGCTCGAGCGCGGCGCCCCGGACGATCCCGGCGTGCACCTCGCCGCGCGTCACGTCGGGGCCGAGGGCCCACGCGAGCAGCAGCTCGGCGTCGACCGCGGGATCCGGGACCCCCGCGGAGAAGAGCACATCGACCGCGCCCCGCAGGGCGTCGCGCAGGGGGATCGTCTCGTCGGCAGCCACGACACGAGACTCTATGCCCCGCGGATCCCGAAATCCTCCGTCACACTCGTGGCCGACCGCTCTCGCGCCCCCGTAGGCTGGCTCAGAGGTTCGACGACGTCCCCGTCGGACCGCCAGGACCCCGAAGGGAAGGCACCCGATGGCTGCGATCCACAACGACATCTCGAGCGCGTTCGGCAAGACCCCGCTCGTCCGCCTCAACCGCGTGACCGACGGCGCAGGTGCCGAGGTGTTCGCGAAGCTCGAGTTCTTCAACCCCGGTTCGTCGGTGAAGGACCGCCTGGGCGTCGCGATCATCGACGCGGCCGAGGCGTCGGGCGAGCTGCCCGCCGGCGGCACGATCGTCGAGGGCACGTCGGGCAACACGGGCATCGCGCTCGCGCTCGTCGGCGCCGCGCGCGGCTACAAGGTCATCCTCACGATGCCCTCGTCGATGTCGAGCGAGCGCCGCGTGCTGCTGCGCGCCCTCGGTGCCGAGCTCGTGCTGACCGACCCCGCCAAGGGCATGAACGGCGCCGTCGAGGCCGCCAAGAGCATCGTGGCCGAGACGCCGGGCGCTGTGCTCGCGAGCCAGTT